>JAFMBQ010000545.1 GCA_017858365.1 Algoriphagus sp.
CTTGCGCTCTTGCTCTCTTTCGGTCAAGACCCAACCTGGATTTATTTGGTTGACTCTTACGCTATGCTCTCTCATAAGCACATCACCGAGATTTCTGCTCATAGTCATCAAAGCACCTTTTGAAATACTGTAGGCCAAAAGGTTTGGCTCCCCGCTCCAAGCGTTGACGGAACCAATATTGAGTACACAGCCCCTGTTGTTGCTCAATTCTGATAGTGCTGATTGAATCAAAAGGAATGGAGAAATGGTATTGATATCTAAAACCTTCAAGAGAAAAGCACGGTCTGTTGATGAAATATTTGAGGAGGTTACCCAGGCAGCATTGTTGACAATCGCATCGAGCTTGCCCCAAGTTTTAATGGCCAATTCAACCAATCGATCGCTGCAGCCTTCATTTGAAATGTCCTCATGATGAAAAACAGCATGCTCAGATCCGATTTCTTGAAGTACTTTCCTACCCAAATCTTCTTCCAGCCCATGCAAGATAACTTTGGATCCCTCAGTCACGCAGCGTTTTGCGATTGCTTTTCCGATGCCTGTTGTACTTCCTGTTACGATGATGACTTTGTCTTTGAGTCGCATTTTAAACAGGCTTCAAAACGGCTTTTACAATTAGGCCTTTATGCATTTTTTCAAAAGCGGCCTTCCATTCTGTAATGGGCCAAACGCCACCAATAATTGGTTTTACATCCAAAGCACCACTTGCAAGCAGCGTAATCACTCTTTCCCATATCGCCCAATTATGACTAAAGCTTCCCTGAAGTCGAACATTCTTTTGGATAATAGGGTCCAAAGAAAAATTGCAGGGTTTGGGTCCCCAACCAACTTTGGTAATTTGTCCATTCGGCCGAACCAACTGCATGGCGATTTGTAAAGTCTCACTCACACCAGCAGCATCAATGATGAGATCCGCTCCTAATCCATCTCTTTTCTTTGCCCACTTTTCGGCCTTTCCGATGATTACTTCGCAGCCATATTTCTTTGCGATTTCTAATCGTCCTCTATCTGCCTCAAGTACGATAACTGCCACTTCTGCTCCGCAAAGTTTGGCAACTGCAGCACAAAGAATTCCGATAGTTCCCGGACCAATGACGATCACACGATCGCCGGGTTTGACCGAAGAGTTTCCAACCACCGCATTGTAAGCAACACAACAAGGTTCGGTAAGGCAGGCTTCTTCAAAAGAAAGATTTTCGGGGACCATGTGGAGGCATCGGGCGGGAACTCTCACAAATCGGGTCATTGCTCCATTGACTCCGTAGCCAAATCCTTTCCGTGTTGGATCGAGATTATAGAGCCCAACTTTGCTCAAGGGGTTTTGACTATCTATTACAGCTGCAGTTTCGCTGACTACTCGATCCCCGACTTTCCATCCTGCCACTTTGGAACCAAGAGAAACAATTTTTCCTCCAAACTCATGGCCTAAAACCACGGGGTAATTTACAGGCCAACTGTGGTCTGAGGTCCATTGATGGAGATCACTTCCGCAAACTCCTACATTTTCAACTTCCAGAAGGATATCCTCCTCACCGATTTCCGGGATTGGGATCTCTCTGATTTCAACAGAATGTTTTTCTTCAGCGTAGTTGACTACAGCTGCGGATTTAGTACTGGACATGGCTTAGGATTTTTTGGGTGAAAGAGTTTTTTGACGGTGGATGGCTTCGCAGATCATCCGCAGTGATGCTTCAAGATCACCACCGGCAGTTTTGAATGAATCTGCGTCAATTGTTAAAGGAGCCCCTAGAACTACCAGCGGAGCACCATATTGAGGGCATTTTATTGCTTGCGCTAAAGATAGACCGCCGACTGCCTGAACAGGGACATTTACCGCAGCTACGACTTCTCGAAGTTGATCCAGGGGACTTGGCATTCTTTTTCCCGAAGCTGCAATTCCTCTTCGTTCATCATAACCAATATGATGGATTACATAATCACAGCCCAGGTCTTCTAAAAATTTGGCTCCTGCGACCATATCCGGGCAACCTAAATTGTCGCCCATGACTTTTACTCCGTAATCTTTCCCTGCCTGAACCACACATTTGATCGTCTCGGAATGTGCTCTTGCCATCACCACTACATGTGTAGCTCCAGCTTTGGCCATCATTTCTGCTTCCAGATATCCTCCATCCATGGTTTTCAAATCGGCTACCAGTGGAATTCCTGGGAAAGCTTCGCTGAGTTTTCGTACTCCATGGAGCCCTTCAGCCAAAATCAAGGGAGTTCCGGCTTCCAGCCAATCGACACCAGCTCTTATGGCCAAAGCAGCTGTTTCAAGTGCCTCGTCAATGTTTGTAAGATCCAATGAGATCTGTACTATAGGTTTCATAGGTTTTGGGGTTAAAGAAGTAAGGTGTTATCTCAATTTAAAAATTTTTCCTTTAGATAATACCTTAATATAGGTTGAAAGGACTAATCAAGCATGTAACTTATTCTCATTTATGCTTTGAGATAATTCGACCATATAAATAAAAGCGCAAAAATATTATATGAGTGGTCGGAACAGATTAAGTTTTCATGAAAAAATAAGTTTAATTTAATAACCTAAAAATAACTTATAAAGAGAGATATGAGTAGAAAAATTGTCCCTTCAAAAATCTATGTGGCATTATTGGTTATGATAAGCCTTCTGTCATTAGTAAATATTTTGGGTCTATTACATTCACATTATGGGTTGTTTGGAGAGCGTTCGCTCGAACAGTCAATTAATTTGTTTAACATGGATAGGGAGGGAAACATACCTACGCTTTTTTCATTTTTACTCATTTTTCTTTGCGCTGTTATTATTTATTTGATTGGTGAGTCGATGAAAGAATCTAAGGAGCCTTATGTAGGTTGGTTTTTGATGGGTTGGATATTCCTTTTTTTAGCTCTTGACGAAGGGGCACAGTTTCACGAACTCCTAATTTCAATGGTGAGGTCAAGAATGGAAACAAGAGGGGTGTTCTATTTCGCTTGGATGATCCCCTATCTGATGTTAGCCACGTTATTTGTAATCGTATTTATTCCTTTCTTGAAACGCCTTCCGGCAGAGATCAGGAATTTGTTTATTCTCTCAGGAGTTATTTTCCTTGCTGGGGCCGTAGGAATGGAGATGCTGGGTGGTCTTCGAGCGGAAACTTATGGAGAGGATATTTATTATGGTTGGATTGCCACATTGGAGGAAATTCTGGAAATGGTCGGGATGGTGTTCCTAACTGCTTAAATAACTGGACCGGTTTTGTTGCTTAAACTAGGAACAA
>JAFMBQ010000546.1 GCA_017858365.1 Algoriphagus sp.
AGAATTATCCAATTTTGAGTTTATTCAGGGGGATATTCGTGACCTTGAGGCATGCAGGAAGGCACTTGTTGGTATTGATTACGTTACCCACCAGGCAGCACTGGGTTCCGTTCCCCGGTCAATAGCCGATCCTATTACCTCGAATGAGGTTAATATTGCCGGGTTTTTAAATATGTTGGTCGCAGTTAAGGAATCAACACAAGTTAAACGGATGATTTACGCGGCATCTTCATCAACTTATGGTGATAGTGAGTTGTTACCTAAAGTTGAAGGAAATGAGGGTAAACCATTGTCGCCATATGCAGTAACTAAGGCGGTAAATGAAATGTATGCCGAGACCTTTAGCAGGGTTTATAAATTACATACTATTGGCTTGCGCTACTTTAATATTTTTGGACCAAAACAGAATCAAAACAATCCTTATGCAGCAGTAATTCCGATTTTTTGTAAATCTTTTATTGATGAGACTCTACCTGTAATAAATGGTGATGGCTTGACAAGCAGAGATTTTACTTTTGTTGAGAACGCAATACAAGCGAATATAAGGGCATTTGAATTTAATCAATTAGATAAACATCTGGTTTTTAATGTTGCTTGTGGTGATCAAATAAATTTAAATGAAATCATAGAATTATTAAAGAAAATTACAGGGAAGGAATTAGACACATTGTATAAGCCTGAGCGATTGGGGGATGTAAAGCACTCTAAGGCAAGTATAGAGTTAATTAAAGACAAGTTGGGATATGATCCACTTTTTCGATTTGAAGAGGGATTGAAATTAGTGTATAATTACTATAAAGAACACAGTTGAAAATATCTGAACATAATATCAGGACCTTATTTTGAAAGTAAATAGTACCGAATATCCGGAGGGAAAAGATGAAACCATTTTATATAAGCTTCGGTATCTTTTAACCTCCAGCCATAAAAGACAATTGGTAATTCTAGGTGTTCTTTTATTTTTTGGAATGTTATTTGAGATGGCTGGCTTAGGAGTTTTAATTCCCGTTTTAGGACTTCTGCTCAAATCGGATATTGGTCAGCAGTACCCTGCACTAAAGCCATATCTTCAAGCAATTGGAAATCCAACACAGATACAGTTAGTACTCTGGGGGATGACCATATTAATATTAGTTTATTTACTAAAGTCCTTGTTTCTTATCTTTCTTAGCTGGAGACAAAGCAAATTTATTGCAGAATTACGTGAAGAGTTAAGTCAAAACCTATTTCTTGGCTATCTTAAGCAACCCTACACCTTTCACCTTCAAAAAAATTCAGCAGAGTTGTTAAGAAATGTGCAATCAGAAATAGGACAATTTACTATTGTTTCATTATCAGCAATTAATCTCTTAATAGAATTATCCGTTGTAGTTGGGTTAGCGTTAATGCTTATGATTGTTGAACCAATAGGTGCATTAGTAGTAACTCTTTTTTTAACTATTTCTGCTTTTTTATTTCATAAGTTGACTAAAAATAAATTGCTTAATTGGGGAAGAAAACGTCAATTCCACGCCAGCCTTACTAATCAGCATTTATTACAAGGCTTAGCAGCTGTGAAAGATATTAAACTACTTGGCCGGGAAGGACAATTTTTGAATGAGTATAGCACACATAATCATGAGTATTCGAAAATAATGATAAAGGCGGACACACTTGGACTTGTACCACGCTTTTATCTCGAATTTCTTGCTGTATTGGGTATTGCCGGATTGGTTATTATTATGGCTTTGCAAAATAAACCTCTGGATATGTTGTTACCTATTTTGGTGGTATTTGTTGCTGCAGCTTTTAGGATGATTCCGTCTGCAAACCGAATAATGAGCTCAATGCAGCAAATTCGATACGCACAGCCCATTCTTGACGTATTATTTGATGAGTTTAAGTTGATTAACAGTTTCAAAAATGAAATAAAATCAATAGGTACCATTAATTTTTCAAAATCTATTGTTGTAGACAATCTTTCTTTTAAATATCCGACTGCAATTTCACCAGCCCTTTCAAAGGTTTCTTTACATATCAATAAGGGTGAATCAGTGGGTTTTATAGGTTCTAGTGGCTCAGGTAAGAGTACTCTTGTTGACATTATTCTTGGACTGCTTCCACCCGGAAAAGGAAATATATACATTGACGGGAGTAATCTAAACACAGACTTGAGAAGCTGGCAAAATCAGATTGGTTACGTTCCTCAGGCCATCTATTTGACTGATGATAGTTTAATGAGAAATATAGCATTCGGAATTCCATTTGATGAAATTGATATGATAGCACTTAATAAGGCTCTTAATGCAGCTCAACTAGACGACTTTGTCATTAATCTTCCAGAAGGTTTAAACACCTACGTAGGGGAAAGGGGAGTTCGTTTATCTGGTGGGCAGCGCCAACGTATTGGTATTGCCAGAGCCTTGTATCATGATCCTGCAGTTCTAGTTTTGGATGAAGCTACAAGTGCACTTGATACAGTGACAGAGAATGAGGTTATGAAGGCTGTAAATTCACTGCACGGTAACAAAACTTTATTAATTGTGGCACATAGATTATCGACCTTAGAGAACTGTGATAGAATATATAAGCTAGAGAGCGGAGCTTTAATATCATCGGGTCTAGCTAATGATATTTTAAATCAAAAAAAGGCATAATATGAAGGTTGTAATATTAGCTGGTGGTTTTGGAACACGTTTAATGGAGGAGACAGAAGCCAGACCAAAACCCATGGTTGAAATTGGTGGCAAACCAATTTTATGGCATATTATGAAGATTTATGAGTATTATGGTTTTAATAAGTTTATTATTTGTTTAGGGTATAAGTCCCATATGATTAAAGAATATTTTTTGAATTATTATTTATATAACTCCGATGTAACAATTGAATTAGATAAAAATAAGGTGGATGTCCATTTTTCTAATTCAGAGTCTTTTAAGGTGACCTTGGTTGATACAGGTATTTCAACAAATACTGCCGGAAGAATTAAGAAAATAGAAAAGTATGTTGCTGGAGAAACATTCATGTTAACCTACGGTGATGGGGTAGCAGATATAAAACTGAATGATTTAATAGATTTCCATAGAAGTCATCATAAACTTGCTACTTTGACAAGTGTTCAAACACCAGGTAGGTTTGGAAGTATTGAAATGAATGATCAGGGAGCAGTGGATCATTTTGTTGAAAAACCAGAGGGAGATGGATTTTGGATTAATGGAGGTTTTTTTGTTTTGGAACCTGGAATATTTGATTATCTGCA
>JAFMBQ010000547.1 GCA_017858365.1 Algoriphagus sp.
GCTTTTTACTTATATAAGATTCATTTTGAATGACATCTTCCTTTTCTTCTTCAACATTTAAGTCAGTATTAAAAAGATTATAAATGACAAATCCAATAATTCCAATAAAGGCAATACCAAATAAAAAACTAATGATCTTTTCAAAATAAGTTAAAAATAAAGTTAGTAAAACAATACCTATTATGAATAATACTAAATAAAATAATGGTTCAAGGAAATTTATGATTAAATATAATAAAAAAACTACTAATAAAATGCCTAATATTGTTAAAACAACATCAGAAAACAATTTTGTGAATTCTGGTTTATAATCACAATCTTCCCCCCAGTAGGTGGTTCTGTCGCTGTAATAGTATTCATAACAAATGTAATTTCCAACTCTTCTTTCCTTCCCTGTTCTAATAGGGGTTTTCTTGGGTGGTCCTACATACGGCAATATGTCTATATGTTTGATTGTAACAACTAAATCTAACGCTATATCACCTAAAACCTGGTCCTCAACATACGTTTGATTGGTTAATACAACATTTTTAAAGGCTGGGTTAAATATATTGGCATTAAAATAATTCTTGTTGTCACTTACATATATCGTTAAATTTCTTGGAAAAATAATGCCAGAATCTGAATAGTCTCCAGTATAAATTTTATTGGCATCATCACTCCATTTTATGTGACTATTTGAAAAATCATCTATTATAAATTCTCCAGATAATACTTCAAGTTTAAATAATTTCTCAAAGGAATTGGTTGAGTCTATAAAATCAAGCTTATCCCCAATATATTTACCTTTGAATTTACCAACTAATATAGTATTTCTTTCAACTTCAATGGTAGGATTAAAATAGTCTATTTCAGCCATAGATTTTTTCAATCAGCTTCTTTGAAGAATTCATTATCGTATTATCCCGGATTAGTTTGGTATTGAAAGGTGGATCTAGATATTTGGGAGGAATATTAAACCGATAGTCCTTAAAACGATGTAATAAACTATTTTTATGACCTGTGAATGCAGCATAGTCCTCCTTAATTATTCTCATTTCAATAGCCCTTTTTAACTCATAGTATGGATTATTATTTCGTAAAATAATTTTTAAAAACCATGGTAAAATAAATAGAAATGAAATGAAGAAAGTAACATATTTGCTCTCCTGTATATTAAACAAAATTTTTGTTTTTTCAATAAAAAAGAAGGAATTTTCTATGGATAGCGCTATTTGATCTACCCTTTGGCTATTATTTTCAATGATGTTCTCAAATGCTTTTTTATATTGTTCTCTTTCAATATTAGTATTACTTCTATTATATAAATCATCTAAAACATTTAGGCGCTCTGCAGATAATTCACTTAAATTAATTTTAAAATCTTCTAATTTTTGATCCTTGAAATCTTCCAAAGCCCTCTGAAAGGCTGCGTTATCCTTAAATATAAATATTTCTATTGGTTTAGAAATGGTGATGGCAAGAAAAATTAAAAACCCAAGTTTTAATAGTGACTCAAAAAAGTTAGAGGTATTAGTTGCATTATTAGGCAGCAAATTTGGTGATATATTGTGTAGAATAAATATATATAAATTTATAATAAATATGGAAATAAAGAATGTCAGGAAAAAAATTACAAAATAGTTATTAATAAAACTATATATAAAAAGGCCAATACTTACTGTGCACAGCAAATATATAAATAATACTACTAACCCAATAAGTAAGAAATATCTACTTACCTTAGGCTCACAGCTCTTGAGAATAAAAGCATCTTCTGCGGCTAAACTGTATAGTAAATGGCGAATATCTTTACGAATTAGGATGAATAAATGATTCCGGATTTTTATCTATCTCTCTTTTCTTTTGCTCTATGAACTTTTCTACCGCATATTTTGCTAATATATCCTGAGCCTTTGCTGCCTCCTTTTTCTCGGAAATAATCTTTTCAACATTATAATGAACCGTATAATCTCGCTCTACACCTTTCCTATCCTTGTGATAATCGTATAGGGTATATATACCATTTTCAGCTTTGATTAATTCGTCAATATTGTCCTTTAGATAATCGTAAGGAGATTTCACCAACATAAGTTTAAAGAAAATAGGCGTTAATTCGATAGCCATGAACAGTAAAGTAATAAAAAGAGAAATCCAAACGCCTGCCACTTCATCAGCTAATTTTATCCTTTCTAGCAAGCCGTCTAATTTTTGAGCTTGTTTTTCACTTTCCTTATCAATAGCACCTTTTCTAACTAAAAGAGAATCTCTCTGTAATTTTAAAGAAGTCATTCTACCTAAATTAAGATCTTCAATTTTTTTAAGTTCCTCTTTAGATCTCGTTATTTCAATTTCTAATGAATTTATCAAAGGATTTGGATTTGAATATGAATAAGGAACATAATCTCCAGACTCAATTTTCCTGTACCCAGATTGGGTAATAATAGGAGGATTAACTTTATTTTTCTCGGAAATCAGAGAATTTATCCTCTCTTGTATTTTATCCTTTTCAATAATAATTTTATCAATTTCAATTTCAACTTTTTTAATTCTTTCATCATAAATTTTATTTGTTAAATCTTGATATTTTTTCTGAGCTATCAACTGATTTTCATACAACTTAACATCTATCTCCGTTTTGAACATTCTTATTTCAACTGGCTTCGAAATGGTGATGGCGATGATGGTACCCATTATAATCCTGGGAATAGCTCCTTTAAACTCTTTCCAGGTAATCTCCTCCGTACCATCTCCTTTTCCTGTGCTTGATACAATAAATCTATCTAAATTAAAAATCATTATACCCCAGAATAGGCCAAATACAATGGAATAATAGACAACGTCTGTGAAAACGGTCGTGTCCTCGACCCCAAAGGATCTGGGTGAAAAAATGGTATAAAATGCATATCCACCTGACATGGCAGCCATAAAACTTGTTGCAAAAATAACACCTCCCAGCGTCATATACTTAACCTGGTCTGCATAGGTTGCTCTTTCAAGTATATATCGATCTCCTCCAGCAGCATACCATAGTACACGCATAAAGAAATTAGATTTTGGCGTATTGTAATAGTCGCGATTCATTGTAAATTTTCTAAAGGAGGTGGAGAAATGTTAATGTTGTATATTGGCATATTAGGCTCAACCCTAAATTTCAAAATAGGTAAGGTGTATGGTAATATGGACACACCCATGTTTTTTAAATTGCACTGATAAAATTGAAAATCAATTTTTTGAACATTAAAGTCAATTA
>JAFMBQ010000548.1 GCA_017858365.1 Algoriphagus sp.
TTCTCTGATTCCAAATGACTTGGAGATTTAGTCACTACAATCACATCTGCCCGACTAGCCCCCTTTCTGGATTCTCGTAATCGCCCCATAGGAAGCAGGTAATCATCAACAAAAGGCTTAGAATATGTAGTCAATAAGATAGAAAGGTCAGATTTGAAATAACGATGCTGGAAAGCATCATCAAGCAAAAGAATTGCTGAATTAGGCGCTTCCTGGGAAATATACTCAGCGGCCGCTACCCGGTCCTCTCCTACGAAAACAGATACTTTTGAATCAAACTTGGTGAAAATCTGATAGGGTTCATCTCCGATATCGCTTGGTTTGCTGCTGATATCTGCTTTTAAAAATCCTTTCGTTTTTCTACCATAGCCTCGGCTCAGGGTTGCAATCTGATACTTATCAATCAACATTTTAATCAGAAACTCAATCATGGGAGTTTTGCCAGTACCGCCTACGCTCAAATTACCAACTACTACACTCGGAATTGCAGACTTTTTCATGTTCAACAACCCGATTTCGAAGAAAAAATTTCTCAGACTTATTACCAAATCGTAGACTATGGCAAATGGATAAAGCAAAAAAGCATACCAACGCATGGAGTAGAATTACTATTTTTGATCAAAGAAACGAAAAAAATATGGGATACCAGATCAGCGAAGTGATTTCAAGACTAGAAATGCTCGCTCCTCCAGCCTATCAAGAATCTTACGATAATGCCACTCTAATCACTGGAGATAGAAATTGGAAAGTAAACGGAATCCTTTGCACCTTGGATTGCACGGAAGAGATTGTGGAAGAAGCCATTCAGTTAGGCGCAAATCTAATCGTGGCACATCACCCGATAATATTCAAAGGTTTAAAAAGTATCACTGGAAAAAATTACGTTGAGCGAACAATTATCAAAGCAATCAAAGCCGATATCGCGATTTATGCCATTCATACAAATCTTGATCACGTATCTCATGGTGTCAACAAGCGGATCTGCGATCGACTTGGACTCTCCAAAACCAGCATCTTAAGCCCCAAAAAGCAGGTTTTAAACAAACTGACCTATTTTGTACCGATCTCCGAAGCAAAGAAAACCATGGATGCAGTATTTGCAGCAGGGGCTGGTAAAATAGGTGAATACAGTGATTGTGCATTTCAGACTGAGGGAACAGGGACATTTGTCCCATCATCAAAAGCCAATCCCTCAATAGGTTCCGCTAACAAGGAAACCCATGTACAAGAATCAAGAATAGAAGTTTTGATCCCAACCTATCTCTCAAATCAGATCATCGCTGCCTTGAAAAAATCACATCCTTACGAGGAAGTGGCTTATTACCTACAACAGCTTGAAAATGAAAATCAGGAAGTGGGGGCAGGTATGATTGGGGAATTAGAAAATCCGCTTGAAGCAGAGGAATTTCTCGATTTGCTGAAGAAAAATATGAATCTCAAACTCGTTAAGCATACCGCCAATACTCACAGGGAAATCAAAAAAGTTGCTGTTTGTGGCGGTGCAGGAATTTTTCTAATTGCCGATGCCAAACGAGCCGGTGCAGATGCTTTTATCACCTCAGACATCAAATACCACGAATTTTTCGATGCAGAGGGCCAATTAATCCTTTGCGACATCGGCCATTATGAGAGTGAAATTTTCACAAAAGAATTGCTGGGAGAGTTTTTGTCCCAAATTTTCCCTAATATTGCACTCTATTTGACAAAAGTAGTAACAAATCCCACATTCTACCGATAGTACATGGAAAGTACAGTAGCACAGAAACTCGAAGCTATTCATAACCTTCAACTTTTAGATTCAAGATTAGACGCGATATTAAAAGTGCGCGGCGCTCTGCCTGAAGAAGTTCAGGACTTAGAAGATGAAATAATTGGTTATAATACTCGATTAGAAAAGTTTAAATCAGAAATCGATTCATTTGATGATGAGGTTAAGGCCTTGAAAGAAAGCATCAAAGACTCTGAAAAGCTAATCAAGAAGTATCAAGAGCAACAGATGAACGTTAGAAATAACCGTGAATATGATGCAATTACCAAGGAATTGGAACTTCAAGATCTTGAGATTCAGGTTTCAAAGAAGAAGATAGCTGAGGCAGGCATTCGAATTGACCAAAAAAAGGTGGATTTAGAACAGCTTACCATTGTAATGAAAGATCGTCAAAAAGATCTTGATCAGAAAAACAATGAATTGGCTACCATCGTCTCCGAAAGTGAATCTGAAGAAAATAAGATTAATAATGATCGTACTAAGGCCACCAAAAAGGTTGAAGAAAGATTGTTGAAATCATATGATAAAATCAGAGAGAACGCTAAAAACGGTCTAGCTGTAGTTATGGTGAAGCGTGGTGCTTGCGGCGGTTGTTTCAACACTGTTCCCCCACAGCGTCAGGCTGACATTCGTGAGAAGAAAAAATTGATCGTATGTGAGCATTGCGGTAGAATCCTCGCTGGTGTAGAGGATGAAATCACTCCAGAAGTTCCGGTTAAAAAGAAAAGAACCACAAAGGCTTAAAAGCTCGCAATACTTATTAAAACCCCGAGAAAATTAATTTTCTCGGGGTTTTTTATTTGCAATCCATTCAAATGGAATAAGATAAATTCTTATCTTTCTCGCTATGAAACGTGTAGCAACTCTTATTATTACCCTGTTTTGCTCGCTTTCGGTTTTTGCAACGGAGCATGAAACCAAAACATTTTTGGTTCTTTTCCAATCCAAAGAATTAAAAACGTTGAAAGTTTCAGTAAAGGACATCGAGTCCCAATTTTCTTCGTTTTTCAAAACCAAAAGCTATCAAGGAAATTCCGTCCCCTCGATTCTCATCGAAATCCCTAATTGTGATTTCGATGCCTGTTTTCTTGGTGACTTATTAATCGAGTTGGAAATAGGTGAAAAAATTAAATTACAGGAAATAGCTTTCAGGCTGATTGATATCAGTAAGGAGAGAAAATCCTATGAACTGGAATTATTAACCTACGAAAGCCAACAAAAGAAAGCTATAAAAACAGATAAACCTGAAAAGGCTAACCCAAGACCTTAAGATGATCTAAGGAATTATTTTTTCTAACTACAAAAGTACCGTCGGATAGCTGCTCCAATAAATAAAGACAGAGGTTGTGGTGTTCAAAATTATCCATATATCTCAAATCAAAATTCAAAATCACACTCAGAAAAATCCGCATCGCACGGCCATGCATGCATATTAATACCGTTTCTCCAGGACCTTCAAGG
>JAFMBQ010000549.1 GCA_017858365.1 Algoriphagus sp.
AAAGCATTTACGATAGCCTCTCGAAGTGCCTTCATAGGCAGACCTGTTGGAGTGGCTTGTACATCATCTTCGGGCAGTAAAAATCCTTTTGGTAAATCGGCATTGATGGCATCTATTAAACGATATAATACTAAAATGAGAGAACCTCTCATATCGATAGTAATAAAACGGTCATCTGGATTTTCAACCCATGTGTTACCTGGCACACGAATGTAATCGACACGAAGCATTGGGAAAGTGCTGCGTTGTATTTTTGAACTACCAAACAGCAACAGTCCGGCAATATTCAATTCATTTGGGTTCTCTTTATTCACACAACCTAATGATTCCAACAATTCACAGTCGTTGTAGGTTAATTCTTCAGCAGCGGGATTTACTTTTTCACGCAAAACCCGATAACGCTTCAATGCATTTTCATCCACATCGGCAATGGTTGTTCCTTTCACAGGGGTTTGGTCATAGCTGCCTGTATCCTGATAAAACACGTGCATATCATCATCGGTACAGTGCTGATCGGTGCTACCTATTCTACGTAAAGCTCCACTAGGTAATCCTTTTTTGGTAAAGTAGATTGGTTTTTGTTTGGCAGGCAGTTCATCTACCCAAATTTTCAAAACCGGTAATCCATTGATTTTTTCTATTACCATTTGCGGACGAACTGGCATATTAAACATGCTGGCACATTGTGTTGCAATGTCGCTTTGTAACTTATCGGGGTCAGGCATTTTATCAATCTTGTAATGAGCAGCCGCTGTTTCGGATTCATCTGCACTAATGCTCATTAAAATATAACCGCCACCAAGACCGGGTTCATTAGCATAAGAACACACCGTTTCCATTATAGAAGTTGTTGTATCACTTATGCCTTTGGCTTCTATCCAAGGACATTCATCTGTATCATTCAGTATTTCAAATAATTCTTCTGCTGTATAATTCATATTTTGAAAGCGAATAGAGATAAATGTAGTTCATTATTACAAACTGACAAATAAATTTGCCACAATATAATTGGTAGCCTTCAAAATACAAAGCCAGTATTCTGTTTCGTTGACTTCTTTCAATGCAATATTCTGCCTCACAAATTTAAGCTCAAATTGGAGCGCCTGAACGCAAAGCCTGTTTCCTAAGTACTTATTCTTTCTCCTCTGCTTGCAAATTCTCCGTTAAATTTATTATAACAATGGCAAGCGAATAACTTTTATCTCTTAAAATCGGTTCCACAGCGCTGCATATTCCGGTAATTTATGGTGTGAACTGATTATCCAGTTTGGTACAAAATGTCCATTGTTGAGTGAATTACATTCAACAAAGATATATAAGACCCCATTTTGGAAAATAATTGACGTAAATCCCCTAACACACCTTTAGACAAAGAAAAAGCCATTATTTCTAATAGCTTGTCCAGTGTGGCTCCCCTTTTTCACGAAAGATGAAACTATAACTCGATGACAGAGTATGTAACTATCAGGAAATTAATTAATTAACCTTTATGCAAGTTTGCAGAAAGTCTATTTGTCATTCAACCCAATACCAAATCCAAACATTGCTGCGACTAGAGCCAGGTGAATAATCAAAACTGCCTTTTGCCAGGTTGGTCTGTCATTCCACTTTTGTTCCGTGTCAAAAGGGTCAAAAGCCAAGCCAATTCCAAGGGAGGAAGCTGCTTGAATGTAATCTTTAGAAAATAATGCTTGAAACAGTCCTAAGAGTAAAAATCCAAGGTAAAGGAATTTGTTAAATGGTGTTTTCATTGAGTTGTCGTTTAATTTATTTCAAAATTAAATCATAGCCAGTACTCAAAATTGTACTTTTAAGACACTACTTAATTTCCCATATAATCTTATCGCCATCCACTTTACTCGCGGACTTAAAAAAGTCTTTAGGATTATGATTTGTAATTTTTCTAAACTCCTTGATTAAATAAGACTGGTCGTAATAACCTTCTTCGTAAGTAATTTCAGTTAAATTCTTTCATTGTGAACTATTCAATTTGTTAGTTAATGAGCTTCTAAATCTGAAAATTCTCCGATATTCCACTGGACTACAACCAATATGTTTCTGAAAATGCCTTTGAAATGTTTTAAGATTAAGTCCTACCTTATTTGCAATAGTTGATATTGGGAATTGCTCATTACTATTTTCTAATAATTTCAACGAATTTTCAATACTGGATAATTCTTGATTATCAACAAATTGAGAAAGCAAAAATGATTCTATTTTAATAATATCATCATTACTTGAAAATAAACTTTCTCCAAATTGACTCCAGACATCATTCGTTAATTCTTGAGAAAATCCAGGTGCAAAGGAAAGATAATTGTCCTTGAAAAATCGATTCAATCCTAATGGTTTGAATACCATAGATATTTCACTTAATTGTCCTTTATATTCTACCAGTACGGGCGTCGTGTACTTTCCAAGTATTTCAATATGTACTCCCACATTGGTATTTTCTGAAATTTGAAGATTCCAATTTTGTCTATGAACCGATGCTCCCTTGAAAAATGAAAGCCCTGTGTTAAAATGAGGGAATGCTACATAATTGAAGACGGAATTGGACTTGCCTTCATAAATATAGAAGCAATCAATATACTTTTTCAGCATTGGAGAAGTTGGGGCAATGGTCTTTATCACAAAAAAGGGATATTTGTTCTAAAGATAATTAAAGAAAATACAAAAAGATGCAACTATAATGCGATGATTGAGCATGTGACAAACAGGAAAATGTAGGGTTGAATTATCCCAATTTTTTTAAAATCGTCAATCCCTCTTCCCAATTAGTATGGCCAGAAGATGCATTTATGTGCCCAGCATCACCCATGGTTATAAATTCACTTCCCCAGTTTTCTGCAAAAAACTTTGCTCTCTCTAAAGAAACCCAAATGTCATTTGAACTGGCTACAACAATAGAATTGAAATTTAATTTATCTAGTGGAATGGGTAAAAATCCTTTTGTTGGGAAAGTGTAATTTGTTGCTTCCAGGTCACTCGGAGCTACAAGCATTGCCCCTTTAATATTTCTTTTATACTTGGCTGCCCAATGCGCTATGGTTGAACATCCTAAACTATGTCCAATTAAAACGACAGATGATAAGTCAAATGATGTTGCCATAGCATCCATATTTTTAATCCAGTCTTCACAAGTAGGTGTATCCCAATCGGTTTGTTCAATTCTGAAGAAATTGGGAGCGGAGTTTTGGAAATAGGTTTGCCAATGTTC
>JAFMBQ010000550.1 GCA_017858365.1 Algoriphagus sp.
TCGATCTAATATTTTCTCTTCCGGATTGAATCTTGAGAATGACATCCTTAGACTAAAGTCGAAAGGGCTGGCCCATGATGCGCTAGAAAATCTCCATTTTGATGTAGAATACTATGCTAAGACTACGATCAAGCCAGTCGAACTATATGAGCGATCTCCAATTCGGATCGATGTAGACTGGGGGCATATTCAGGTAGCAAATGCTCCGCTTGAATTGGTAATCTTATCAGATAAGAACTTTCGAATACTCCCTGATGAATCTGGTTTGATGGATTTCAACACTGCTATGGCAGCGGGTGATGATGCCTTGTACAACAAGACCTATAGTTTTGGAGATCCTATTGAAACTGGTCGGTCCAAGTTTATAGTAAACCTAATCAACCCGGGAAGAATCAATGAGTCTGTGATATTCAAGCTGATCAATCCAGCAGAATTAGAAGATTTATATGCCAGGAATATACAGGTAGCGCTTCAAAATGAATACAGTTCTGTACTTCGATTGAGTACAACCACCAAAGTGGTGGAGAAAGGAAGAGACTATATTAATAGCCTGATGGCGGCATATATCGGATATGATCTGAGGGAAAAGAATAAGACACAAGAGAATACATTAGCCTTTATCGAGGAGCAATTGGGTTTTTTGCAGGATTCCCTACAGGAAAAAGAGCGAGAGTTGCAGGATTTTAAAGTGGAAAACAAGTTGCTGGATATCTCCGCTGAATTTTCCAATATTCTGGGCAAGATGAATACGCTGGATGAAATGAATGCTGAGATTGACTATCAGTTGGAGTATTTCAATCAGATCAAGTCTTACATGGAGCAGAAGAGTAAGGATTTCTCGGATGTGATTGCTCCATCGGTGATCGGAGTTCCTGATCCACTTTTGAATGGTTTGATTCAGACATTGGTCACGCTCTCTCAAGATCGCAGAAAACTACTGGCGTCGGTAAATGAAAAACATCCGGAGGTATTAAAGATTGATGTGCAGATGGAGAAAATCCAAGATGCACTTTTTGAGAACATCTTGAACCTCATCGCGAATACTGAGAAAAAGAAGGGAAGCATTCAGGCAGACATTAAAATCTATGATGCAGAGTTCGCTACTTTGCCAGAGTCAGAGTCTGAGTACACCGGGATTTTCAGAGAATTTAAGCTCAGGGAGTCACTTTTTACTTATTTATTGGAAAAGCGCGCTGAGGCTGGTATTGCCAGAGCATCTAATGTATCAGACAATGCCATATTGGATTATGCGAAGCGAGGCACCTTAGTATTTCCGAAGAAGCAGCAGAATTATGGTTTGGCGATCGTTTTGGGCTTTTTAATTCCATTCGGTTTTGTCATCGTTCGAGACATGTTTGATGATAGCATCAAAGATCAGCGAGATCTTAAAAAGCATTTCATGATTCCTCAACTTGGTATAGTTGGATATAGTGAAAAGGATACCAATATGGTCGTGCTTCAGCACCCAAAGTCTGCGGTAGCAGAGTCCTTTAGATCACTTCGTTCTGCGATCACCTATCTAGCCGCTGGAAAAAACACTAAAAAGATTTTGGTTACCTCTTCGGTATCCGGTGAGGGGAAGACTTTCACCTCACTCAATTTGGCTTCAGCTATGGCTT
This sequence comes from Algoriphagus sp., assembly GCA_017858365.1. GTDB lineage: Bacteria > Bacteroidota > Bacteroidia > Cytophagales > Cyclobacteriaceae > Algoriphagus. The sequence goes on from JAFMBQ010000550.1 coordinate 1,620, forward strand.
TAGGTTCAAAGAAAACAGTGGTGGTAGGAGGGGATTTGCGAAGACCGAAATTGGCCTCCTATTTTGGAGAGTCAGACAAGGTGGGGCTTTCTACCTATTTGATAGGAAAGGTGGAGGCGGACAAGATTATTTTGAAGACTGATCACGAGAATTTATGGTTTGTACCATCAGGAGTAATCCCTCCAAATCCTGCAGAATTACTTCAAACCCCTAAATTGATTGAATTTTTAACTTACCTAGAGTCCAAGTTTGATGTCATTGTTTTTGATACCCCTCCAATGGGCTTGGTATCTGAGACGATTGATTTGATGCGTTTGTTTGATATCAATCTCTATGTGGTTCGTCAGAATTATACGGTAAAAGATCACTTGGTAATGATCAATGACCTCTTTAATAATAAGCAGGTCAAAAATGTATATGGGGTTTTTAATGGCATCATCAATTCTGGATATCATTACGAGGGATATAACTATGGCTACGGTAATACCTATCTCTACTCCCAGAATAATAAGTATATGTATAATTACTATGGCGATGATCTGGATGATAAACGTAAGACCTTGAAGAAACAAAAAGCAGGGAATTTCTGGAAGAAGCTGAAAAAAACGTTAAAAATAAAATAGCGCTTTGGTATATAAACCAACATCTGAACCGAAAACCGAAAACCGACAACCGACAACTGACAAAACACCTAGTACTTTGAAAATCATAGCTCTAATCCCCGCAAGATATGCTTCCACTCGTCTCCCTGCGAAACTTGTTCAGGATCTCGGTGGGAAATCAGTGATACAGCGAACCTATCTGAGCACGGTGGCTACCAGAGTTTTCGATGAAGTTTGGGTAGTCACTGATCACGAGGCCATCTCAGCACAAATTTTGGAGCTTGGCGGGAAAGTATTCCGAAGCAAAATGTCCCATGAAAGCGGTTCTGACCGGATTGCGGAAGCGCTCTCAGAGCTGGATGGGGATATTATCGTAAATGTGCAGGGCGATGAGCCAAATCAAGATACTAGGGCATTGACTGATTTGGTAGCCTGCTTTAGTGATCCTTCGGTGCAGGTTGCCACGCTAATGTGCAAGATAAGTGCTACGGATGCAGAAAACCCCAATTATGTCAAAGTTGTAACTGATGAATCCAACAATGCACTGTATTTTTCAAGAGCAAGGATTCCGTTTGACCGGGATGGCCTGACAGATTTTGATTATTGGAAACATATAGGGATCTATGGCTATCGAAGGGAAGTCCTTTTGGCATTTACGAAACTTGAGAAAAGCTCCCTGGAACAAATCGAGATGCTGGAGCAGCTTAGGCTGTTGTCAAATGGGTATAAAATCAGAATGATTCCTACAGATCACTTACCGATAGCAATTGATACTGCGGAGGATTTGAATCGAGAAAGAGAGCGGCTTTCTAAATTAGATTAAAGAAAAGAATAAGAATTAATTACACCTATTTGGTCAAAACTGTGCAAACCAACTAGCTAAAAGGGATGTCAAATGGAATATTATCAATTCGAAAATAAGTTAAATAAGCTATTTTAGATAATAGAGCTGTCCTTTTAATTGCATATATTTATAGCTTTTCAAACGCTCAAAATGG
>JAFMBQ010000551.1 GCA_017858365.1 Algoriphagus sp.
TCGGCTAATCGCCAGTTAGTCTCAGACTGTGGCTCAACACCATCCACAGCACTGAACAGGAAAACCAAACCATCCAACACCCTAAGAGAACGATTCACTTCAACAGTGAAATCCACGTGACCTGGGGTATCGATGATGTTAATCTGATATTTTTGATCTTTGTAGTCCCAAAAAACTGTAGTCGCGGCAGAAGTAATCGTGATTCCACGCTCTTGCTCCTGTGCCATCCAGTCCATTGTCGCTGCTCCATCGTGAACCTCACCAATTTTGTGAGATACACCGGAGTAAAAAAGGATACGCTCAGTGGTGGTTGTTTTACCAGCATCAATGTGCGCCGCAATGCCTATGTTTCTTGTATATCTTAAGTCTCTTGCCATTCTAGTTAAAATCTAAAGTGTGAGAACGCCTTGTTGGCCTCTGCCATCCTGTGCGTATCGTCTTTCTTCTTTACTGCAGCACCTTCGCCTTTTGCACCGGCAATGATTTCTCCAGCAAGACGATCCATCATGGTCTTCTCACCTCTTTTTCGAGCGTAGTTGATCATCCACTTGATTCCAAGGGCCATCTTTCTTTCAGGTCGGACTTCCATTGGAACTTGGAATGTAGCACCACCAACTCTACGACTCTTCACCTCAACGGATGGAGCAATATTGTTAAGCGCCTTTTTCCAAACTTCAAGACCATTCTCACCTACTTTGGATTCTACCTTTCCTACTGCATCGTAGAAAATGTTGTAAGCAATACTCTTCTTCCCATCTACCATTAGACAGTTCACAAACTTTGTTACCAAGGTATCATTGAACTTTGGATCAGGAAGAATATATCTCTTCTTTGGTTTCGCTTTTCTCATTTCTTTCTAAATGTTTTAATTATTTTTTCTTTGCTGGAGACCCTTTGCCAGCAGCTGCCGGAGTACCTTTTCCAGCTTTAGGTCTCTTAGCACCATACTTAGAGCGACCTTGCTTACGGTCTTTTACTCCTGCAGTATCTAGTGCACCTCGGATGATGTGATATCTCACACCCGGAAGATCTTTCACTCTACCACCTCTGATCAGTACGATCGAGTGCTCTTGTAGATTATGTCCTTCTCCTGGAATGTAGGCATTCACTTCTTTTCCGTTTGTCAATCTCACCCTTGCTACTTTCCGCATCGCGGAATTAGGCTTCTTAGGGGTTGTAGTATATACTCTGGTACAAACTCCTCTTCGCTGTGGACATGAATCCAGAGCTCTTGATTTTGATTTGGTCTCCAGTGTAGTTCTACCTTTTCTTACTAATTGTTGAATAGTAGGCATTAACTGATAAAATTTAGTTTTCCTGTAAACTGTTAAATTTTGGACTGCAAAGGTAATGAAGTTAATAATAGGAACAAACTTAGGAAGTTATATTTTATCAAGCTTCACCCGGAGTTCCAAAACTAATGGGGAACTGAGGTGCTCCACCAGACTGATTGATCTTACCGAAAGCGGCTTCGTACTTTTCAATATTATCTTTCAAAGCTGCCAAAAGTCGCTTGGCATGCTCTGGTGTCACGATCACTCGTGATTTGACTTTTGCTTTTGGTACGCCTGGCATTAGTCGGATGAAATCAATTACAAATTCTGAATTGGAATGAGCGATCATTACCAAGTTTGAATATACTCCTTCAGCTACTTCCTCAGATAACTCAATATTGATCTGATGATTTGGTGCTGTGATTTCCTTATCGTCTTCCATAACTAGTTGGATTAAAAAAGGCCTGTACGAATACAGGCCTTTCAATTGAATTATTATTTATCTTAAAGAATAGCCTCGCTAGTTCTTTTAGAGTTACTTCTTTCGATATTTTCAGAAAGCTTATCATATTCCTCCTGTGAACCTACGATGACTGGCAGTAATCTTCGCTGACCAGTACCTGCAGGGATCAGGTGTCCTACAATTACGTTTTCTTTCAAGCCCTTCAGCTCATCACGCTTACCTCTAATGGCTGCTTCGGAAAGCACCTTAGTCGTTTCCTGGAAGGAAGCCGCTGAGATAAAGCTTTCAGTACCCAAAGATGCTGCGGTGATACCCTGCAAGGTTGGCTTGGAAACCGCAGTTTCGGCATCTCTTACCGTCACTAGTTTGAGATCTTTACGCTTCAAGCTAGAATTCTCGTCTCTTAATCTTCGGGCAGAAATGATCATACCTGGCTTCAATGTAGAAGATTCACCAGCATCCATTACTACTTTCTTATCTAAGATATTATCATTCTCCTCACGGAAAGCCCACTTATCTACTACTTGATTCTGAAGGAATCCCGTATCACCTGCATCAAGGATTTCAACCTTCTGCATCATTTGAGATACGATTACCTCTATGTGCTTATCATTGATTTTTACGCCTTGAAGACGGTAAACTTCCTGAATTTCGTTCACCAAGTATTCTTGAACAGCAGTAGGACCTTTGATTGATAGAATATCATTTGGAGTGATTGCACCATCTGACAATGGCTCACCAGCTCTGATGAAGTCATTCTCCTGAACTAGGATGTGTTTCGAAAGAGACACCATGTATTTCTTAATCACGCCATCCTTGGACTCAATGATAATTTCTCTGTTACCTCTTTTGATTCCTCCGTAAGTTACCACACCGTCGATTTCAGAAACCACAGCCGGATTGGATGGATTTCTTGCTTCGAATAGCTCAGTCACTCTAGGAAGACCACCGGTAATATCACGGGTCTTGCCAATTGATCTTGGTATTTTCACCAAAATCTGACCAGCTTTTACCTTTTCACCAGACTCTACAGCTAAGTGAGCTCCAACTGGAATATTATATCCTTTTGACTCTTCGCCATAATTGACAAGGATCGCTGGGTTTTTGGTTCTATCTTTTGTATCAATGATTACTTTCTCACGGAATCCCGTTTGATCATCCGATACCTCTTTGAAAGTAACTCCTTCTACGATAGCATCAAATTCAATTTTGCCATCAAATTCAGAAAGGATTACAGCATTATATGGATCCCACTTGCAAAGTGATTCACCCTTGGTTATTTTCTGTCCATCCTTCACATTAAGCATTGAGCCATATGGGACGTGATTCGAAACAAGTGTTTTTCCAGATTTCGCATCATTGATTTTGATCTCGCCAGATCTTCCCATTACAACAGAGAGTGGCTCTCCGTCTTTGTTGGTAGTTTCTAACCATCTCAGTTCATCATCAAATTCCACGACACCTTCAAACTTCGCAAGAAC
>JAFMBQ010000052.1 GCA_017858365.1 Algoriphagus sp.
ATGAAGGATAATTCGTATCGTTTGTTAGTAAGTAGTCTAGAAGCTCAAGCGGTAGAAGTAGTAATATATGATGGAGACAAAGTGATCCATACCGAAATGATTGACAATCCTCAAGGACTTCATAAAATCTACAAAATCGAGCAAGCCGGAAAAGATGGAATCAGCTTCAAAGTGAAGACTGCTTCAGGATTTGAAAGCTTCGTATCAATGCTTTAAATTAAACCAACTCAATTACCAAGCCCTGCCGGTTAATCTGGCAGGGTTTTTTGTTTTAAATTGATTAAGGTTTTTGAAAAAAAATTCTTTATTTATCAAAACTGGGGATTTAGGATATTCGCTTATAGGTCAAAAATTTTTGAAAATTTAAATACACTATTAATATTTTAACTGCTAAAAACTATAAATAAAGGACAAAAGAACTTGGAATATCTGGAAACAGATTTTATTAAAAATTCCGTTAAAATACAAATATTACCATTCATGTAAAAATAATTTTTCAAATATATATACATAAGTAAGTTTAGTTATTCTTACTTAAATACTTTAAAATGAAAAAATTAATGATTACTCTTACTAGTATTGCATTCGTGTTTTGTTTGCAAACTACTAATTCATCTATTCAAGCACAAGGATTAGGAGGTCCTGATGGAGGGACTGAAAATTGCGCAGGAGGGTCCTGTACTTTTACGCACTGGGTATTAGGAAAACCCACCAGTGGATGTTCCGCTTGTTGTCCCACTGGTAAATCACCAAGTTGTACTGCTCATGGATGTGAATGTATAGTTGATTAATGTATTTAAGATGAGACTATATTTTAGATATTTTTGTAAAAATCTTTCTAGATTTTTATTTAGCCTAGGGTTTTTCACCTTCTGTATCATTGTAAACAATAGTTTTGTGTCTGCTCAAGGTATGGGAGGGGAAGAAACTTGTAGTGGAGGTTCTTGTGAATATATCACATATTCATTTGGAAATCCTCAAGTAGAATGTACAGCATGTTGTCCTACAGGAAAAACTCCAAAATGTAATTCTTTTGGTTGCACTTGTTCAAAATGAGTTTTATGAGGAGTTCGGTTATAATAGTTTTTTGTTTTGTGATATGTTTTTCTAGCTGTGATATCGGAAAAAAATACTCTGAGGAATCCCTCGAAACTTTTAAGTTGAATCCTGAGACCGCTCAAGAATCAATTCTTCTTTCTGAAATAATTGATTCAATCAAGTTTATCAAACTTGAGACTACTAATGAATCATTTTTGGGTCAAATAAAGGAGATTATCATTAGGGATAAATTCATCTATGTAATGGACAAGTCTCAGCAGGCAGTATTTGTATTTGATCATCAAGGGAAATTGATGAATAAATTGGAAATGCAAGGTGAGGGTCCAGATCAATACAAATTACTTGGGCCGGTATTTGTTGACCAGAAAGAAGAATATATTGAGATCATGGATTTTGGGTCTGGTAGATCTAAAATATTAAAATATGCTATTCCTGCTTTAATTTTCTTGGAGGAAACACCTTTTTACATGCCTAGCGCTAATTCTGCAAGAAGAGGTAAAGACGGGGTTTATTATTTCGCAACTCAACAAAATGAAAATTCAGTTGGGGAAAATCTGACCAATGGGGATATTATAGTAATAGATAAAAATGGAGAGAATACTGTTCTATTTGATAAAAAAATTCCATTTGAAGGAAGTTCTTTCTCCCCTTTCGTAGAAAGTTTTGCATATAATGATGAAGGAGAATTATTCATTTCTTTGATGTATAACAATACCTTCTTTAAGCTTAAGGATAAGAAAGCTGTTCCATTCCTCACTTTGGATTTTGGTGAATATGGAATAGATCCAAAAGTTGGTCAATTAAGTATTAAGGAACAATTTGAATTTTTGCAAAATGAAACTAATGGAAAAGTTACTTTTCCTGTTTTGAATGCGCAGAGTTCAAAGTTGCTGGCTTTTTCATATTATTTTAAAGACAAGAATAACAATAATCTTTATCAGTATTTAGAAATAAAGTCAAATAGAAAAAAATATCATACTCAATCAATTATTAACGATTTAACAGAATTTCCTGAGAGAGTATTTATTAGCTCTTATTATAAGGGTATAAATTATGAGGTGATGTACAATGATTATTTGGTAGATCTTATTTTACCTTCTTATGCTTTAGAAGAAGCGAAGGAATTGGATATAGTAGATCTTGGATTAATTAAAGTCGAAGACAATCCAATTATTATGTTGATGAAATTAAAAAAATAAAAAAGTCCTGCTATTTCATAAATAGCAGGACTTTTTTAAATGATGATTTTTATTACTTCTTCCAGCTGGCTTTTCCGCCTTTGGCAGAATCTACCGTGATGGAATAATTGGATCCGGATGAGACAATCCACTTCACTTTAACTGCACTCATTCCCGGTACATTTGCAACAGCAATTCGCTCTGGAGACATTTTTTGCTCCGCTAGTTTATTGAAATCTTCGTCCTCGATCACAAATCCCGCAACCACTTTGGCACCTGAGATCGTCACATAATCCGGTCGCTCGATTTTGTATTTCAAATCCTGACTGGCGTGAGTTGGCATGAGGCGCTCATTAAAGATCGTCGCAGTGATAGCTTTCAGGCCGCCTCCAAGCTCTTCCTCTTTGACATCCATGATGGAAAGCTTTGGCGTGTGATATGCATGGTAAATGGTAAAGGCAGCATTACGGTGTGCATCTTGCTCTAGCAGAAATCCTGGATGTGCTCGGCCGAAGGTCTTTTTAAACCCGCCGATTTCAACTGCTCCAAACTGTGGGTGCTCAAATTCATGCCAGTTTACAAAAGCATCTCCCATGGTGAGGTATTTGTCTACATCGAAGTTTTCATCCTGATTTCCTCTTCCGGCAGATTGCTTATGGAAATAGAGGTAAGAAGTCATTAATTCATTGGAATAGGTGAAGATTCCTCGATTGCCATAAAACCAATCTAACTCTCCGCCAAATACGGAATACAAATCCTTGTAAACTGTCAAATAACGATAACCTGGAATTAACTCTTCGCCCTTTTTTCCGATCGCATCATAGATTCGGATGTCTTCCCGATTGTAGGTATCTACATCCTCTTCGGCACCTGGGCCACGTAGTATCATTCCGCCACTGTTGTGGAAACTTTGAGCTCCAGCGATATTCGGATGCTTCATCACAAATTCCATCACTGAGCGATTCTCTGGTAGAGTAAATGGATATCTAAGTGCGCCTCGCTGCACGTAATCTGGCTGCCAATTCCAACCCCAATCCCGATTTGGATCATAATATCCAACGCCATCATCATTGACTACGCCGTCACCATCTCCGTCTGTTCCTTCCTGACCCAGCATTTCATATTCTCCAACTTTATCCGAATCGACTAGAATCAATTTTCTTGGATCTTGAGGATCTTTGATAAATCGGCCGGTTGGGGACTTTCGAATCATCATCGTGATGTGTCCATCCCCATCCAAATCGTCCAGCCCATCTTCTCCTGCCAAACCATCTCCATCATTATCCAACATCATCATACCTGATCGAGGTGAATTAGCAGTATTGGGTTCTAGGAAAAAGTTATTCCGTGCATCTGGATTGATAGTCGGTGTGATATAGAAGGTTTTATCTTGGAGCAATTCCTTGATGAATTCCGTATCCACATGCATTTCGGTTAGGTACCAAGCCGCATAAAGTGAGAACTCCCCACCTTGAATCTCATTGGAGTGAATATTTCCATCGATCCACATACCAGGTTTTTCTTCGGCTTTTCCTACCGAATAATCAGTAATGGTTAGCGTCATGATATCCCGACCCTCGTAAGATTTGCCAATCGATTCGATCTTTGCCAATCCAGGATGAGCCGCAGCAATTTTCTTCATTGCATCCACCAGCCCTTCGTAGGTATAATATTTATTGAAGCTAAGCTCCACCTTTGGTTTGTGTGGAGTTCCGACTGCTTTGAAAAATTTCTCCTGCGCGTTGGCAGCACCGAATGTCATCCATCCAGTCATCAAAGCCAGCATTAGTATCTTTTGTACTTTTTGTATCTTTTTCATGAGGGCTTAGAGTTTGAAATTTGCATTGACAAATCCTACATGAGCAGCACCAGCTTTTACTGGTACATCTCCGGATCCTTTGACTATCCAGCTGAGGCTTACTTTTTCGAAAGCTCCAATAGATTCGATCAGCATAATTTTATCGCCTGAGATGATTCTGTCTTTGGAGACATTTAGGTCTACTCGAACTTTGCGAAGCCATCTGGAGCGTTCCCCAAGTTCTGAATGCGTTGGGATCGGCGAATTATTGAATAGATCAGCCGAAACACGATTCAGTCCATTTCCAAGACTTTCAATTTTGATATTGAGCATTTCCAGTTTTGGTTGCAAACCAGCAAGTTTTAGGATGAAGTTGGTATGCTCTTCTGCGATTTTTGCTACTTGATCATAAGGAGGATTGATCATTACAAAAGGTTTGATTCCTCCGACTTCAACTTTTTTCCCGGGAAAATCTGGATGCTTGATCTCAGTCCAAGGGACAAATACCTCATTCCATCCTAATGAATCGGCCCATGCTAGGTAATTCGCTTCAGAGTTGGATTTGCCTTTGCCATCCGCTCCTTTAAATTCTGGCGTCCAATAGCCCGGAGTAGAGAAGCTCAGTCTTCCAAAATGGAAATAAGCCCACTGGAAGAAATCTCCAGGAGTTCCCTGATTTGTCTGTTGAAATGCCTTTTGAGAAATCGTCTCATTATACACTCCCGAAACCATGGCATTAATGGCTTGATCTTTTTCTAAAATTGAAGCGACCACCCGCTTCTTGGCATCTCCAGCATTATATTTCAGCGGAGTGCTTAGGTTGTTTGCAGGTGAAAAAGTCACAAATGCAAAAATATTCCACTGCTCAAAAAGGAAATCCAATACCGCTCGAGATTCGAGCTGTGAAACTGGAATATCACCAGCCAAAGGTTCGAAAACAGGAAATTTGTAAGTCATGGATTTATTGAAAGCGATTCCTTCCTTTAGATCTTCTGCGAAATTTCCATCCTTGTCATCGTCTTTACTTTCCTTGAAGATCAAGTATTTGCCAGCCTCACCTTTGGATCGATCTGCTTTCTCGAGTACGCGTTCATCTTGCGTAGAGATCACATATTCACCCAATGGATCTTCTACACGCATCCAAGTGATCTGTCCATCTCCATTCAAATCAGTATAGCCATTGTCACCAGCCTTGCCGTCTCGATCATGATCGACTGCGGTTGCATTACCTCTTCGCTCGTATTTCAGTGTGGCGTGGTATTGCTCGTAAGCGTCTGGCGACATGTTTGGAAAAATGTAGAAGGTGGTATTAGACAATGCTTCTGAATGCTCAGCAACCAACTTTTCTGCAAATTGGATGGCAAGTTCTGTGCTGAGGACATGGAATCCCTCGACTCCTCCGACTACAGCTATTGCTGGTTTTTCGTCCAATGCACCGGTGCCAACTTTGAGCACCCAAATATCCTTGCCTCCCGCTGTCTTGACCAAGGAAGTAAGCGTGGCATTGCTGTTTTTGGCCACTTGCTGCATGCGCTGATTGATTTGACTCAGCGTAGGATAATCAGCCGATTGCGCTATTGCGGAGGCCGAAAATCCCATACTAGCCATCATAAACCAGCTCAGTATAGATTTTTTCATAAATGGATTGGGGTTATATTTTATTAAATTCTGAATCTTAATTTAAGTACTAAATTTTAAGAAAATTTCTCAAAAATCAGTCTCTCCTTTTTCTGCGAGTCAATTTACAGCTTAAATGGACATTGCTCGGGATAAATGGATTGAAGATCAAATCTTGGAATGAACTGGAAAATTCGCTTATTTGAAATACCTATTCTTGCCCATATGTTTACCAAAATCGCCCTTGCAGTTGCCTTTTCTCCCCGAATGGAAGCACTCTTAGCGGAGACCAAACGTCTCGTTGAGTTGTTCCTTTCGGATTTGATCCTGATTCATGTTGGTGAAAAAACGGAGGAACTGGAAAATGAATTTCAGGAAGTGCTTCGTCGACATGGCTTGGACATAGACCGGACCACGATCATTTGGAAACAGGGGAAACCGGCGAAAATGATCTTAGAGGCATGTAAAGAATCCAAAGTTGATCTCTTGGTAGCGGGAGCTATGAAAGAGGAAGGTTTTCTAAAATACTATATGGGATCTGTCGGAAGAAAAATCATCCGAAAATCACCTTGTTCGGTTTTGACTTTGATTGACCCGAAACCTGAAACGACCAGCTTTTCAAAAGTGGTATTAAATGGGACTCAATTGGAAATCACCCCATTCGTCATTGCAAAAGGAGTTGTTTTTTCAAGAGAAGTAAAGGCAGAGCAAGTACATATTTTGAATGAAATCAAAATGTACGGTCTCCAAATGGGAGCTGCCAGCGAGGACTCTGAGGGCGAAATCGCACAAACCCGACGACAATTGGTGCAGGATGAAATAGATTACGTGCATGAGATTTTAAAGGGAATTGAAACCAATGATTTAAAAATAAACATCAAAGTAACGGGAGGAAAATGGGCAATCGAATTGGGTCGCTTCTGCAAGAAAATTGAAGCGGACCTACTTGTGGTCGGGGATGATCAGCGACTCACTTTTTTTGATCGCTTATTCCCACACGATCTGGAAGACCTGCTCAGCACCTTACCTTGTAATCTTTTAATCCTGAAAATTTAACCTCCATGGAAACACTCAACCATAAGGAGGTCATTAATCTGCTTCTCCAGCTCGCCACTATGCTTATAGTCGCCCGAGTTTTTGCCGAAGTGGCTCGGAAATTCAAGCAGCCTGCTGTCGTGGGAGAAATATTAGCAGGAATCATTATTGGTCCAACGATTTTTGGATCTCTTTTCCCGGCAGCTCAAGAATACCTGTTCAGCTCACACCCGATGAGTAATATTGCATTGGATGGCTTTGTGCAGATCGCAGTGGTACTGTTATTATTCATCGCCGGCTTGGAAGTTGAACTGCAAGTAGTTTGGAATCAAGGGAAAAATGCCTTGAAAATTGCCATTGCGTCAATGGTCTTGCCGATCATAGCTGGGTTTGTGTTAGCCTACGCCTTCCCTGAGTTCCTTGGAGTCAATATCAATGATCGAATTGTCGCTTCCACCTTCTTTGGATTAGCGATTTCCATCACAGCATTGGCCGTTGTTGCCCGAATTCTGATGGATTTGAATCTATTCAAAACACCAACAGGGCTTTTGATCATTGCAGCTGCCATGATTGTAGATGTTTTGGGTTGGATCGTATTCTCGGTGATTCTATCGCTTTCTGAGTCAGGCAGTGGCGGTTTAGGCGTTTGGCCGACTATTGGACTTACGCTGTTTTTCACTTTTTTCATGCTTACTCTAGGAAAAGGACTAATAAATAAGACCCTTCCCTGGATCAATAAGAAGTTGGCTTGGCCGGGAGGCTTACTTTCCCTTTCATTAGCGAGTTGCTTTTTAGCAGCATCTTTTACGGAGTTTATTGGGATTCATGCCATTTTTGGTGCCTTTATAATTGGGGTGGCCTTAGGAGATTCAGAGCATTTGACCGAGAAAGCCAAAGAAATTCTCCACCAGTTTATCAACAATATTTTTGCCCCGATCTTTTTTTTATCGATCGGACTCAAGGTGAATTTCATTGCCGCCTTTGATCCCGGGATCGTGGGTGTAGTAGTTATTGTAGGTCTGCTGACCAAATATTGGGGAGCCTACATAGGAGGTCGATTTGCCAGTTTGCCTCGCAAAAAAGCGATGGTTGTTGGCTTTGGACTTAGTACACGCGGTAGTATGGATATTATCCTAGGACTGATTGCATTGGAAAATGGATTGATTACCGAGGCCCTCTTTATAGGATTGGTGATCCTTGCTTTAATTTCCAGTGTGAGCAGTGGCCCGTTAATGGGTTGGGCTGGAAAGTTGAAAATTTAAGGCAAGAGTATCAAAATGTTAGTATTTAGATTTTAGAACCAAGAAGCGAGAATCAAGATTTTAGTAGAAAGTGGAGAGGGTCTAGAAAAGCGAAAATTTCTTCCCATCAGAATCTTGTTATAAAGAAATGGGTTATTTCGGAGGGTTGGGAAGGAAAATCGAATCTCCAAGAAGCAGCATAATTGAATGAATATATTGACTTTAACCAAACGGTCGACGCTATTTAGGAAGGTTCATAAATCCGAAATCTTAACTGGTACATCCTAAATCCAATTAGGCAATCCAACTTTCTGCCTTAATTTTGGGTTCTCTAGATCAAATCGTTTTTTAAAAACACCCAAACATGTCAAAATCCGGAAAAACCGGCGTCCTGCTCGTCAACCTGGGCACTCCAGATAGTACTGCCACTGGTGACGTACGAAAGTACCTTCGCGAATTCCTGATGGATGGTCGTGTCATCGACTTTCCTTTTATTCCAAGATGGATGCTGGTCAATTTGATCATAGCCCCATTCCGTGCCCCAAAATCAGCTGGAGAATACCGCAAACTCTGGACCGATCGAGGATCGCCTCTTATGTTTCATACCCAAGATCTAAAGGATAAATTGGTCGAAAAACTAGACCCGGAGGAATACCTAGTGATGATGGCCATGCGTTACCAAACGCCAAGTATCGAAGCTGGTCTAGCCGAACTGATGAAAGCCAAAGTGAAAAAAATCATTGTTCTTCCTCTTTTTCCTCAATACGCATCAGCGACAAATGGATCTGTCATCGATCGGGTGATGGAGATTGCCAGGGGTTGGCAGATTATTCCTGAGATTTCCTTTATCAATAATTTTGTAGAGCATCCTCTTTTCCTTCAAGCTTGGGCGGAACTTGGTCGGGAGATGATGGCGAAGCAGGATTACGACATATTCCTCTTCTCCTATCATGGACTTCCCGAGCGTCAGATTCGCAAAGGTTCCGTGGAAGGCTACTGCCAATTGGGCGGCTGCTGTAATAAATATGGACCGAAGAATCAGTTTTGCTACCGAGGTCAGTGCTTCCACACTACAAGACAGCTGGCAGCTACACTTGGCTTGCCTGAAGAAAAGGTGATGACTTGCTTCCAAAGTCGCTTGGGAAAAGATCCTTGGATCAAACCCTACACGGAGGATATTATCAAGGAATTGGCGGCAAAAGGGCTAAAAAAAGTACTGGTATTTTCACCAGCTTTTGTGGCGGATTGCTTAGAGACAACAGTCGAAGTTGGGCAGGAGTACAAAGAGCAGTTTGAGGAATTGGGTGGGGAGCATTGGGATCTAGTTCCAAGTTTAAACTCTTCTGATACTTGGGTGGAATGTGTGAAGGATTTGGTTACCAGTCGACGATAGGCAGAAAGCATGAGCAGTAGAGTAGCTCTCAGTGGGCAGTTCTCAATTTGTGGAGAGCGTATAATTAATAAATTTCTGGATTAGGCGGTAACTCTAAGTTTGTTTAGTGGAACAAAATACTATTCTCTTAATCTCTAATCTCCCAATCCCAATTATCCCACTATTTAACCTCTCAATCAGCCATTTTGAATAAAACTCCCAACCACCAAGGTTTCCTGATCACGGGCATCATCTTGATCGCCGTGAATCTCCGAACCTCAATCGCATCGGTTGGGCCTTTGATTCCATTCATTCGTGCTGATTTGGGGCTTTCCAATGGATTGGCTGGATTCCTGACTACGCTTCCTTTATTGACGTTTGCGACATTTTCACTTTTTGCTCCTGCTATAGGAAAACGATTGGGAATGGGGAGAGCGATCTTTCTGGCAATGATCTTACTTGCTTTTGGAATGATCCTTCGAGTCTTGGGCGGGATTGAGCTGTTGCTAATAGGAACTGGGATCACCGGGATTGGAATCGTTATTGCCAATGTACTTTTGATTCCATTGATCAAAGTAAGGCTTCCCCAGAAACTGGGACTGATGACCGCATTAATGGCAACTATTATGTCACTTTTCGCAGCTATTGCGGCGGGCTTGTCGGTGCCTCTTGCTGTAGATTTGGATCTGGGATGGCGAGGTTCTTTGGCCTCTTGGTCAGTATTTATTCTGATTGCATTGGTCCTATGGATTCCTCAGATTCGGAGACCAAAAGCCGGATTGGATGCTAGTCAATCCCCTGCCAAAAATGTTTGGAAATCCAAGTTGGCTTGGCATGTGACTTTATTTATGGGTTGCCAATCAGTGATGTACTTTACCTTGACCGCTTGGCTTCCAGATATGTTGATTTCAAGAGGCTGGAGTCCAGTAGAGGCAGGAGCGGTATCGGCCGTGATGCAACTCTTGGGCTTGATCGGCTCCTATTTTGCACCAGCGATTTTGATTCGACAAAAGCAACAATCCACTTTTACCCTAATCGTGGGAATCATGTATCTTTTTGGATTCACAGGATTGTTTTTTCACCTGGAATGGCTCACGTATCTCTCCCTGAGCATAATCGGTATTGGAATGGGAGCGAGTCTGAGCATAGGCTATACCTTGATTTCATTACGAACTTCCGAGGATACAACAACTGCCAAACTCTCTGCCATGGTCCAATCGTCAGGCTATTATTTAGCTGCTTTGGGGCCAATGCTATTTGGGGTTTCGCTTGATTTGTTTAATAATTGGAACTTTCTGATTTTTTTCATGCTCTTCTTCACTGTACAGTTTATCTATTTCGGAATGGCTGCAGGGCGAGATTTGAAGATCTAATAAAAGATTCCTTCCACCTTGGTAGAAAGGATTGTAATTTTGTGAGGTAATAAGCTTCAAATTGTCATGCAAGAGTTCTTTCAATCATTCGGCGTTTCCGATCAATTATTTAATTACCTGATCATGCCTTTGCTGATTTTTTGCGCTCGGGTTTGCGATGTGTCTATCAATACCCTTCGGATCATGTTTATGATGAATGGGAAAAGAAACATCGCTCCTTTTCTCGGGTTTTTCGAAGCTCTTATTTGGTTGCTGGCGATAGGTCAGATTTTTCAAAATATTTCAAATCCCATGTCTTATGTTGCCTACGCTGCCGGCTTTGGAACAGGGACCTATGTGGGAATGTATTTTGAGGAGAAGCTAGCACTTGGCAGAGTGCTAGTTCGGGTGATTACCCCAAATCCACTTCCTGAATTGATGGAGTATATGAAGGAAAAGGATTTCCGATTTACAAATGTCGGAGCCGAAGGAAGATATGGGAAGGTTCAGTTGACCTTTACGGTGATGAAGCGGGACTCATTGAAGGAGTTTATTGCAAAAGTGAAAAGCTTAGACGAAAAAGCCTTCTATACCATCGAGAGTGTGAAAAGAGTCTCCGAAGATGAGCTTAATGTGATGGATGATAAGCCGAGATTTAACCTGAGCTTTTTCAGCAAAGCTCGGACCTAATGGGAAATAGCTGGTTCCAGTTTCAACAGTTTCGAATCAATCAAGATCGATGTGCAATGAAGATCAGCACAGATGCGGTGCTTTTGGGAGCACTTTCTGAAGCTGACGAGCCCAAGCATATTTTGGATATAGGAACAGGAACAGGGGTCATTGCCCTGATGCTAGCCCAGCGATTTCCTTCTGCTCAAATTGAAGCAGTGGAGTTGGATGAACAAGCTGCAATCCAGGCGGGAGAAAATTTTTCAGAAAGTACGTTTGCCTCTCAATTGACTAGTCATCACTCAAGAATTCAAGATTTTATTGTTCCATATAAGTTTGATTTAATCGTAAGCAATCCGCCTTATTTTTCTGATCATCTAAAATCAAATTTAAAAGAACGGAATCAAGCTTTGCATACTGATACATTATCCTTTGAGGATCTACTCGAACAGGTGCTTAGATTTTTGAAAGAATCTGGAAAATTCTGGCTAGTCCTTCCACCCTACCAGTGCGGGGTATTTCAGGATCTGGCGCAAGAGAAAGGACTTTACCCGAATCAGTTTTTTTATCTAAAAGACAAACCTGATAAGCCGATTCAACGTCATTTAGTAGAATTTTCATTTGAAGAAATGGGGCTAAAAAATTCTGATATTTTGATAAAAAATCAAGATGGTATTCCGAATGAGTCTTACACAAACCTTGTTTCTGGATTCCTTTTGGGTTTTTAAGATTTTGGGGTTTAAATTCTCCAATTTGAAAAAGTATGTATCTTATTCAATAAAGAATTGGATAGGGATTAGTTTTAATTATTTTTGACCTCCAATTATTATTAGCTACATGCGAAATTCGTTCTTTCTTAGCATTTTAGTGCTACTTTCTTTTGTCATTGGCTGTACAGAAGAAGAATCTGGAACGACTGTTTTGGTCACTGAAGAAGTACTCTATGCCAGTGGTGAGCAGGTTCGGTTACTAGGCAGGTTAATTACTAACCAGCCAGTCATTGCCACTGATCACGGGTTTTACTTAAGCCAAGATGCAAATTTTGCGTCTCCCGTAATTATATCCCTAGGTGTCAAGGAAGGTGCAGGTCGCTTCATTGGGGAGACTGGAATGCTGTCTGCCCAGAAAAAATATTTTGCCAAAACCTTTATGGATATTGGAAATGGGATTGAGTTTGGAAATGTAGTAGAACTTGAAACATTGGCTGCAGGATTAGACAGCTACAGCCCAGGATTTGGTACACCTAATCAAGAGGTGTTTATTTTGGGAAAAAATTTCACAAAAGACACCAAAGTATTTTTTGGAACGGAACCAGCCCAAGTATTAGAAATCTTATTTGAATCGCGTCTCAGAGTGAGGATTCCTGCAGCAAAAGGAAGTTCAAGTGTGCCTATTCGTGTGCAATCCCAGGATCAAAACTTAGTTTTTCCAATCAATTTTGAATACCAAACAGGATCATATCTTGCAGTTGCTCCATTTCCAGAACAGGTTAGATTGATTGAAAATATTTCCTTCCAAAATGGCGGATTATTTTACGCAGGATTAGGGACGGATCGAAAGCTCAGCTTTTACACTAAAATTCAAAGCTATAATCCTGTCACCAACCAGTGGCAGGATTCAAATTTTCCTGGATCTCCACGAGCTTTTGGCTTTGCCTCTTCTAATTATATCGGTGGGGGAGTGGCTGAATTGGGAAGAGAGCCCTACACTTTGAATCCATCTTTATGGAGAGTAACTCCAACCGGTTTTCAGCGATTAAAAGATTTGCCTTTCGCAAGCAGAGAATCACTTGCGGCCGAGCTCAACGGCGAATTGTATGTGATCGGAGGAAAAGAGGGGAATACGCAAGCAGTTCGTAAACACAATTCGATATCGGATACTTGGTCTACGCTGGCTAATAGCCCAGTTCAATTTACCAAAGAGAATGCCTCCTTCGTCTATCAAAATAGATTCTATGTGATCGCATCCGATAGGGTCTTGTATGCTTACAGTCCATCAACTGACACTTGGGATCTAATCAGCAAATTCCCAGGAGATTTGGGGCTGGGTTATGGGTTTGGTCAGGTGATCGGGACTAAAGCCTATGTCGGAGGCTACACCCGAGTAGATGAGATTTGGGAATTGAATCTGGTGAATCTCAACTGGGTTTCTAAAAACCAAATTCCGGGTCCTCCACAAGGTGTTACTGCCGGTAGTTTTGAAAAAGACGGGTTTATTTACATCATGCGTCAGCAGGATATTAATTTGATTGGGAATTTTCCATTGATCATTTACAAATTTGATCCTAACGGTATTTAACAGGTTTTTATGAAAAAAATTTTACTCCTAATTTTCCTGTTTACCTCACAGTTGAGCTTTGCTCAAACTACAGTAACCCGTGAGGTAGTTGGTCGAGATATAGGTCAGCTTAAGGGGATCAAAATATCCGGAAGAATCATCGACGAGATCACCGGGGAGGCCTTAATAGGTGCTACTGTGACTGTTCCCGAATTAGATGTCAATCGAATTACAGATAATAATGGAGCATTCGAATTGACGTTAGATCGAGCCGAATACAATCTAATCTTTAGATATGTGGGTTATGAGACGGTAAACTACCCTATTACAGCTGTAGGTGATGGTCGAATCGGAATCAAAATGATTCAAGAAGATTTTCAATTGGATGATGTGGTAATTTTTGGAAGAGATCCGGAGAAGAATATTCGATCGACTGACATGGGTTCGATCACCCTTAGTATGAATTCGATCAAAGAACTCCCCCCATTTTTGGGAGAAGTGGATATCATCCGATCTATGGCTACGCTTCCGGGTGTAAGCCAAGTCGGAGAAGCTTCAGCTGGACTCAATGTCCGAGGTGGAGGGGCCGACCAAAACTTGATTCAATTTGCCGGGGCACCAATTTATAACCCTTCACATTTATTTGGATTATTCACTTCCTTTAATGCCGAGCTAGTTAATGATGTTACACTTTACAAGTCTGTAATTCCATCTAGGTTTGGAGGAAGAGGGTCTTCGATTTTGGATATCACGCCAAAAGCTGGTTCCATCACTAAGTGGGGTGGTGACCTTATGCTGAGTAATTATTCTGGGAAAGTTGGATTCAACGGGCCGCTTGTAAAAGATAAGGTGTCCATCCGTGGAGGATTCCGAGGATCTTATATCAATTGGTTTCTGGGGGCACTTTCTAATCCTGATCTGAAGAATAGCCAAGCAAATTTCTATGATGGAAACTTGGTGATTTCAGCACCGATCAACGAAAAGAACGAATTTACCTATAGCTATTACACCAGTTACGATGACTTTGCTTTCGCATCGGATACGACGATTTCCTGGAAAAATAACAGTCATTCCCTGAATTGGAAAAGTCAAGTTAACGATAAGTTGAGTTTTGATATTTTGGGATATTACACCCAATACGATTACAGCATTTTCAACCGATCAGGGATCAATAATTTTGACCTGAACTCCGGGATTGAAGATTATGGAATAAAGGCTTTTCTTACCTATGAATTTTCCGGAGGAAACAAAATCACTGCAGGTGCTGACATCAAAGACCTGACGATCC
>JAFMBQ010000053.1 GCA_017858365.1 Algoriphagus sp.
GATTCCTTGATATTTATTTCCTCTTCGGGCTTCTCGTTTGATGAATTTCATGGCATCATCGACCATCCAACGAATTCCGTCTTGTCCGGAAGACTCCATATTATGTCTAGACCAGGTCACGACTTGCTTGACCGAATCCAAGTGCGTCACATCAGCACCTGCAGCCTTACCGGCTACGGATGCGGCTCCTGTATAGGCAAAAAGGTTGAGGACCTTAGGGTTTTTGACAGGGCATCTTTTTATCGTTTGGTAGAGGTAGTCCCAATTAACTGCCTGCTCAGGAAATAAACCGATATGCTTAAATGAAGTTTGAGCAAGGTTAAGGGTTAATTTCAACCCTTCGGCATTTTCATAATCGACCGTCCAATTATGCGGCATTTTCTGAAGCTGCTCCCATTGACCTTTCTCAGGATTGCTTTTTTCTTTCGCAAAATGAGCATGAGCCAAGCTTTTCCATTCGCTTTCAGGAAGGCTTTTATCCCAAATAGCCTGAGGTTCAGGTCTACTGAGAATAAAATTTCCAAATCGTTCTAATTTTTCAAAACCTCCTGTATCGATCAATTCATAATCAGTCCAAGGGCCAGGGGAAAGGGATAGGATAGTTTCCTGCATAATAGCTTTACGAGTCAGATTGCAAAAATAGGGAATATATCAGTAACCCATTTGCTCCAGGAGTTCCAGACTGTAATTCCAGAGTTTCGAAGCGTAGGCTTTATTAGAAGCGATCTTGGATTGACTTTTTGGCTGTTTCTTCACATAATAAGCTCCATTTTCAAGCTGAGATTTTGGAGTCAAGGCAAGATGTATGCTGGTTTGCGCGCCCGCTTTTGGCGAGATAAAAAAGAGTTTGCTTAACTCAATCAATGCTTTATTGATCGAGCCAGAGCCAGACCCAAAATTTGTTTTTACTGCTCCGGGATGAAGCGAGTATCCACTTAACCCATTTATTTCATTTTGACTGGCTATATAATTGCTTATTAAAATATTGTAAAGCTTGGCGGAGCCATAAGAAATCCAAGCACTTTTGGATTTTCCCAATGACAGGTCAGTCAAATTGAATGTGCCAATATGATGTGCCATAGAGCTTACTTGAATGATTTTGGCTTTCGCTTCAATCAAGTTTGGGAGTAGATTCTTAAGCAGAAGTACATGTCCCAGGTGATTAACCTGAAAGGTTTTGTCTAGCCCATCTTTAGTTTTGCTCAGTGTGGGAAACATTCCACCTGCATTATTGATCATCAAATCAATTTTTGGAAATTCTTCCTTGATTAGAGCTGTGGCTTTTTGAATGGAATTGAGATCTTCTAAATCCATTTCGTACATCCTGATTTTTTTCTGATCCGGAAGTTGTTGAAAAAGTGTTTTAGCTTTATCCAAATTCCGAATAGGTAGGATAAATTGTTTGGCATGGGGATAAAGTCCCTTGAGGGTTTCCCAGCCAATTCCAGAAGTGCTTCCAGTTAAAATAATGATCATGGTGAAGAATCTTTCTTTTACTACAAAATCTAATCGAATTGGTTTTCAGGAAACTAGTTCTTTTGAAATTTTGAATCCCATATAAAAGCTGATTTTTTGTTATTTTGGACTTATTTTAAACAAATATTTAATTTTTCCGATTTCATTTCTTTGAGTTTGCCAGCATGATATGACAAAAAAAATTGTTGATATAGAACAAGCGATCAACTCCAAAAATCCAAAACTTCTAAAATGGATTCCTAGGTTTTTGCTTTCGTATGTGAAGCGAGTCACCCATGAAAGCTGGTTGAATGAGGTTTATAACAGCATAAGTCATCTCGAAGGGATAGAATTTGTCAATGCTTTAATGGGAAAGTTTGAATTGGAAGTGGAGCTGGTTGGTGAAGAATTCCTTCCTAAAACGGGTGGAGTGATCATAGCGGCTAACCATCCCTTTGGTGGGATGGATGGAGTGGCGATGATGTTTGCTATGGGCCGAGTTCGGAGCGATATTCGTTTTTTGGTGAATGATCTATTAATGACATTTAAGAATTTCGATCCGCTTTTTATTCCAATTAATAAGCATGGGAAAAATACGCAAGAAGTGTTTGATCGAATTGAAAAGGTATATTCAGGAGATTTTGCAGTATTGATTTTTCCAGCAGGTTTGGTTTCTCGAAAAGGAGAGGGTGGAATAAAAGATCTGCAGTGGAAAAAAAGCTTTATTTCCAAAGCCAAAAAATTTAAAAAAGATGTTGTCCCTTGTTTTATAGAAGGAAGTAATTCCAAGTTTTTCTACAATTTGGGTTTTTGGCGAAAGAAAATTGGGATTAAAGCCAATATAGAAATGCTTTATTTAGTGGATGAAATGTATAAGCAGCGGGGAAAGAAAGTGGTCATTCGAATAGATAAGCCGATTTCATATCAAACATTTGATTCATCGAAAACCGATGTACAGTGGGCTGAACAGGTGAGGGAAAAAGTTTACGAACTAGGGAGCAAAGCATGAAAGAAGAAGCTATTATAGCAGCAGTATCTAAGGAAATTCTCAAAAGTGAACTGACTGAAGCACGTTTCTTGAGGTATACGAATAATGGCAATAATCTGGTTTATCTGGTCAATTTCCATAACTCTCCCAATGTAGTTCGTGAAATCGGTCGCTTGAGAGAGCTTACATTTAGAATTGCAGGTGGTGGTACTGGGAAGTCCTTTGATCTGGATGAGAATGATACCTGCGAAAATTGCTACGAACAATTGATTACTTGGAGTCCTGAGGATGAAGAGATTGTGGCTGGTTATCGTCTCATCAATTGTAAGAATGCTATACTTGAAGATGGTTCAATAAATTTATCCACTACCCATCTTTTTGATTTCTCAACTCGTTTTGTTGCCGATTATTTGCCCTACACGATCGAGTTGGGTAGATCATTTGTACAGCCAAAATATCAGCCTGCTATTGACAATCGCAAAGGCATCTTTAGTTTAGATAACCTTTGGGATGGACTCGGAGCGGTGGTTTTGCTTAATCCTGAAGTGAAATATCTCTTTGGAAAAGTGACCATGTACCCACACTACAGCCGCGAAGGAAGGGATCTTCTGCTGATGTTTTTGAATCATTATTTTCCGGATAGAGATGGCCTAGTTAGGCCCAAAAAATCAATTGAGCTTGGCTATGAAACAGAACTTCCAAGTCTAGGAAATCCATTTGAAGGTTTCGATTATAAGGAGGGATATAAATTGCTTAATTCAAGAATTCGAGGATATGGAGAAAATATACCCCCTCTGATTAATACCTATATGAATTTATCTCCTACAATGATGACATTCGGGACCGCAATGAATGATGAATTCGGCGAGGTAGAAGAGACAGGGATTTTGATTACCCTTGCCGATATCTACGAAACAAAGAAACATAGACATATGGATACGTTTGAGCGAGATAAGATTTATGGGGGAAGAGAAATCTAAAAAGCGTGTGTTATTGGTGGGAGCTTCTCCCAATCCATCTCGCTATGCCTATACGGCAGCGAAGATGTTTGAGGAGCGTGGATTTGAGTTCATCCCTATCGGAATTAAGAAAGGCGAGGTACAGGGAAAAGCTATTTTGAATTTAAGGGAAAAGCCTGATCTGATAGATATCGATACCATTACACTTTATATAGGCTCAGATCATCAAGAAGAGTGGATCGATTACCTTTTAGGATTGAAACCGAATCGAATTATTTTTAATCCAGGCGCTGAAAACCAAGATTTCGCTAGAAAGGCTAAAGCGAATGGAGTAGATGTTTTGAATGCCTGTAATCTGGTCATGTTGAGTACGGGCCAGTTCTAGGCAGATTTCCTTAAAAATCGATCCATGTAAATAATATGCGGAAATGAGATCAAGGAGATCATGATGAAGAATATCATGATCAGTTGCGAAGTCTCTAAATACAGCTGACCGATCATCAATATTAGGGAGATACCGATTAGACTAATTACCGTGAAAGGAAGAAGTTGAATGAAGAATTTTTTGAACGTGCTAAATTGAGGGATCTTTTTTAGATAAGCATATTCTTCAATCATACTTGGCAAAGCATGCCAAAAGCCAAAGTAGGTGATGAAACCTACTAACAAAGGAGAATAATAGAGTAACCCTCCAAGTAGGATTAATTCAAAAACATCTTTCTTTCGAAGCCCTTTGAGGAGGTAGAGTTGAATCGCAACAGTGCAAAAAAATATGATGGCTATAATCGCAATTGATATTTTATCCGAAAGCTGGATATCTACGATGTCCTTTAATATTGTAGCAGTCTCGTCAAGATTTCCGAGTAGGATCAGGGCTAGAAAAAAGCTTCCTCTGGAGAGAAAAAGGATGATATCTGCTGTTTTAGGAACTCTGACTCCAAGAAAATGAGTCTGTCCAAAGTGGTATGCAGACATTACAATAAATGAAATTAAGGCCACCAGTGGGAAGAAAAACCAACAGATAAGATATAAAGCGATCAATAGTAGATAAAACGCAATGAATCGAATCAAGCCTGATTTTGAGATGAAAGGGTCTGATGTGAGATGGTCGATTGCGCCATGCGGAATACCTACCAATAGCAGGATTATTCCAAAAAAACCATAAGAAATCCATTCTAAGCTCTCCGGAAGGATTAAAAATAACAGACAAAAAAGAACTCCTAAGATTTTCCCAAAAGTCTCAACGCGCTTCATAATTAAGTAGACTTTTAATGAAAATTGAAAAGCGAAGTTTACTTAAAATTTTGAGTTCTTCGACAAAACTCGTCTCTTCATTCAAAAAGCGCAGGGCATCGGCAGGAGGGGAGCTTTGAAAGAGTTCCAGAAAAACTCCGCCCAGTTTTTCGGGCCATTTATGTGCGATATTCAAAAGGATATTATCATAAAATTTAAACCTAGATAGAAGGTTTGAATCAGAAGAATGTTCGTTCTGTTCACTCATTTCCTGAATCAATTTCTCACAGTTTTGCTGGATTCGATGAAAAGTATACCCAGTTGATGATTTGGTCCAGCCAGCACGAGTTCCTATAGGAATGATTCGATTTGAAGCGGGGATAATGGGGATTTGAGTACTCATTGGAATGACACCTTTTTCTTCAAAGGTTATTTCATAAGTAAAATCATTTGATAATCCCCTTAAATATTTTTTCAAGTAATTGACCAAGGTGGCATCCTCAATTTTTTCTTTAGTATAGGCTGTATATTCTACCAAAGCCTCGGTAGATGAGTAGGGTAGAATGTAAAAAAATGAAAATAAATTTGATTCGACAGGATTTACATCCATGAGTGTGACAGCGGATGAATCGAATACATCACCTGAAAATTTCACTTTCCATCCTAAGAAAATTTGCTTCAAAACTTCGTCTGAAAAGGAGGAGTTTGGATTGATTCTGGAATCAAAAAGCTTTAAACCAGAGTAGCTTTGGCCGCTTTTGACTTTCACATCGACGCTGGAGGAGGTTTCCTTCACCTCAATAACCTCTTCTTGAATTAAGGTTATGTTTTTTGAATTTCGGATTAGGGAATGAATACTTTGATAAAAATCTTTGCTACTTATATGAAAATAGGATAACCTTCCCAAATCCTGATTGATCGTCAACTTATTTTGAGAAAGGATTAATTTCTTCCAGCTGACGATTGGATTTGATTTTGGATGAATAGAAAGTGGTTGCTCAGCCCAATAGCACCAAGTTTTGTTAGGGATTTCATCACCAGCTGGATCGATTAGAAGGATTTTAGAACCTTTAAAAAGACTTTGCTCGAGATGATATACCAAACTAAGCCCAGCACAGCCAGCTCCGGCAATAATAAAGTCGTAGGTATCCATGGGTGAAAAAATGGCTACCTCCGTAGGGGAGATAGCCAAGTTAGAATTAAGCTAAAGCTTTCTTGTTCTTTGCAGTTTCAGCAACAGCAACAGAATAGATTACTAGGCCAAAACCAATTTTGTTAACCGCATCAGCGATGTTGTAGAATAAGTCAATAGAACTTACTTCAAACATTCCTGACAACAAGTTTCCTGGTAGCACCATATATCCAATTGGATAGATAGACCAACCAAGCGTGATGAAGATTTTCAAAAGGAACATTGCTCTTGCTAATGCAGGACTGTTAGAACCCTTAGCAAGTGCAGCGATATCGCCTGCAAATACTTCATATACGATGTACAAATAGCCTAACGTAGAGAAAATTCCCCACATGATATTGCTATCGATACCTGAAGTCTCACCAATGTAACCTGTCACAAGCATTACTACTGAAGCTAGGATAAGCTTCGTTAAAGTGGAGCCTTTTGCACCAAATGGTTTTGTAAGCAAATAGAATTCCACGCACATCAATGGTACAGTCAACGTCCAATCCACATATCTAAATGCTGTTGGGCTAGTTCCTGTTTGCATGTAGAAATCTCTCATGTAATAGTAATGCACTGCGGCAATACCCGTGATGAGTCCTGATACTAGAAGCGAAAGCTTCCATTTACCATCAACAGAGCCTCTTTCTACGAAAAAGAACACTGCTGAAGCAAGCATTGCCATGTAGCCAATGAAGAATGTGATGGCTACTGGGTCAGAGTTAATGATACGGTCTAGTCCTACTAGTTCCGCGGCTAAATTGATATTCATGATTTTTATTGGGTTAGGTTGATACTGAAATTAATACTGTTGTAAATAAATGAAAATAATATTTTAAATGAAAATAATATTTGTTTAACAAAAAATTCATAAAATTAAACAAAATAATATAAGCATCTAAAAAACAGGTACGAAAAGAAATTAATTGATGATGAATGAAAAAAAATTTATTTTGGTAAATCCCCAAGAATCGGAATTTTATTCTGAGGGCCGCTTTTTGAGATTTTCATTTTTACCATCCCTAATATGCGGGAAAAGTTAGCGTTAACTTGACTTTTTTAACTATCTTGCAACTTATCTAAAAATATAAAAATCACCTTTTTGAGCCCATTTAGAGGGTTTTACCCAAAAAAATATGAGTGAAGAAAAAGCTAAGAATCCAGAAGAATACGGTGCAAGTAATATTCAGGTACTCGAGGGTCTGGAAGCAGTTCGAAAAAGACCTGCAATGTATATTGGAGACATCGGTTTCAAAGGACTACACCATCTCATTTGGGAAGTTGTAGATAACTCCATTGATGAGGCGTTGGCAGGTCATTGCGATACCATCCGCGTGACGATCAACGAAGATAATTCCATCACGGTAGAAGATAATGGTCGTGGTATTCCAACCGACATGCACGAGAAAGAAAAAAAATCAGCACTCGAAGTAGTGTTGACTGTGCTGCATGCTGGTGGTAAATTCGATAAAGACACTTACAAAGTTTCAGGAGGTCTGCACGGTGTAGGCGTATCTTGTGTGAATGCGCTCTCCAAGGATCTTAAGGCGACAGTTTATCGTAACGGAGTCATTACCGAACAGGAATTTAAAATTGGTGTGCCTCAATATTCGGCTAGACAGGTAGGCAAAACGGAAAAAAGAGGGACGACCATCCAATTTACCCCAGATGATTCGATTTTCACTTTAACCGAATATAAATACGAGACGATCGCTAACAGGCTTCGTGAGATGTCCTTTTTGAATGCGGGTATTCGCCTTTATTTGACTGATCTTAGAGAAAAGGAAGACGATGGCACCTACAAATCAGATGAATTTTACTCTGAAGGTGGCTTGGTTGAATTCGTTCAATATCTAGATGTCAGTAGAGAAAAAATCATCGAATACCCGATTTACATTGAGACTGTACAAGGTGATGTTCCAGTGCAGGTAGCAATGAATTATAATAATTCCTACTCTGAGAACGTGGTTTCTTATGTGAATACAATCAATACCTACGAAGGCGGTACTCACGTCACTGGATTTAGAAGAGCTCTAACGAGAACTCTAAAATCTTATGCAGACAAATCGGGCATGCTCGATAAGTTGAAATTGGAGGTTACTGGTGATGATTTTAGAGAGGGTTTGACAGCTGTGATCTCTGTAAAGGTTCAAGAACCTCAGTTTGAAGGGCAAACGAAAACCAAATTAGGTAACTCTGATGTGGTAGGAGCGGTAGACTCCGCAGTATCTGAGACACTTCAATCTTGGTTGGAAGAGCATCCTCGTGAAGCTAAAACTATTGTTGGAAAAGTAATTCTGGCAGCTCAAGCTCGACATGCAGCGCGAAAAGCACGTGAAATGGTGCAGCGTAAGAGTATATTAGGAGGAGGTGGCTTGCCTGGGAAATTAGCAGATTGTGCGAATAGTGACCCTACGGTTTGTGAGCTCTATCTAGTCGAAGGGGACTCTGCAGGTGGTTCTGCCAAGCAGGGAAGAGATCGGGATTTCCAAGCAATCCTTCCTTTGAAAGGTAAAATCCTAAACGTAGAGAAAGCACATGAGCACAAAATCTACGACAACGAGGAAATCAAGAATATTCTCACCGCATTAGGAGTCAAATTTGGTACGCTTGAGGATGATAAGGAATTGGATATGTCTGGTTTGAGATATCATAAAATCATAATCATGACGGATGCGGACATTGATGGTTCACACATTCGGACCTTAATTTTGACCCTTTTCTTCAGATATATGAAGGCCTTGATTGAAAACGGATACGTTTATATTGCTTTGCCACCACTTTATCTTTTGAAGCGTGGTAAAGACGAGCGTTATTGCTGGAATGAAGAAGAACGGAAAGTTCTTACGGCCGAAATGGCAAAAGATGGTCGTGAAGACAGTGTGGGAATCCAGCGCTACAAGGGTTTAGGTGAAATGAATCCAGAGCAATTGTGGACTACAACTATGGATCCAAGCGTTCGTAGTATCAAGAAAGTTAACATTGAATCTGCTGCTGAAGCAGATCATTTGTTCAGCGTGCTGATGGGAGATGAAGTCGCTCCTCGTAGAGACTTCATTGAAAAGAATGCGAAATACGCTAAAATAGACTCCTAAAAAGAGGGCTTTTTAGCCCTTTTTTTAGGATACAGTCAATCTAAAACAGATCGCAAGGTCTATCAAATCCTCTGAATTAACTTGTTGAGTTATGAAAATAGCTGCTGCCGATAAATACGATTCGATTATTCAAAAAAGTGACCTTGTTAGCAGGGATTTGAGTTGGTTGACTTTTAACGATCGAGTATTGGATCAATCTAAAAAGATCCACCGTTCGATATTCGAGAAATTGAAGTTTCTTGCGATTACTGCTTCCAACTTGGATGAATTTTTCATGATTCGAGTAGGTTCACTTTATAATTACCTTGATTACGAGAAGGAGCGAATCGATTATTCAGGTTTACGAGAAGAGCCTTTTAAAGCGAAACTGATGAAAAAATCGCAGCAGTTTCACGAAGATCAGCACGATCATTTTACCAAAGTAATCTTACCTGAGCTAAACGATCAGAACATTACGCTGGGAAATATTTCCAAGCTTACCGGAGCTGAACAAGAAAAAGTTCATCAATATTTTCAGAAAGTAATTTACCCTATGCTAACACCTATGGTGTATGACGGGTATCGGACTTTTCCAATTTTGATGAATAAGCTTCTGGTTTTTGGGGTGCTGACAACGAGCCCTGGAGACCGAAAGGATATGCGAAAGCTAAGCTTCGTGCAGATCCCTGCCAACATCCCTCGATTTTTTGAAATAGAAAGAGAAAATTCACTTTTCTTGATTCCAATCGAAGAGGTGATTCGTGAGAATATAGTTTCCTTATTTCGGAATGTTGAAATCGCAGGAATCAGTCTTTTTCGAATTCCTCGAAATGGGGATTTTACATTGGAGGAGAGTGAAGATATGGATGCTAACTTCTTGGAAGAAGTGAAGCGGAAATTGATGGAGCGAAAGACTGGTCGTGTGGTTCGAATAGAGATCGAAGAAGGTTATAGCAAATGGATGCTCAACTCCTTGTTGGAGCGATGGAATTTGAAAATGGATTCCATTTTCTTAGTAAAGCGATCCAGCATGATAGATTTTACTGGGCTATGGCAGATTGTTGGAAATAAAAGATTTAAGGAGCGTCTTCCTCAAGTACATCCTCCAGTCAAACCACTTTCTTATCAGGATGAAGGGACGATTGATATTTTCGAAGCGTTAAAAGAAAAGGATATTCTTCTCCATCAGCCGTATAATAATATTGATCCCATCTTGGATCTAATCGATTCAGCTGCAGATGATCCAGATGTGATGGCGATCAAAATGACCATCTACCGACTTGCAAAGGATAGTCGTATCACCAAATCTTTACTTCGTGCGGCAGAAAATGGGAAGCATGTCTCCGTACTATTTGAAGTTAAAGCTCGATTTGATGAAGAGAACAATATTCGTGAAGCGAAAAAACTTCAAAAAGCTGGCTGTTTTGTGATTTATGGTATTTCGAATGTGAAGACTCATACTAAGCTATTGCTCATTGTTAAACGAGATGGCGGAGAGATCACAAGATTTGTGCATCTAGGTTCGGGAAATTACAACGAGGACACCGCTAGACTTTACACTGATATCGGTTTGTTGACCACCAATGAGGTTTTGGCAAATGACGTATCGGAATTTTTCAACGTAATCACCGGTCATTCCATGCCGAGTCAGTATCAAAATCTGATCACTGCACCCCGTGATATGCGAAATCAACTGATCGAATTTATTGAGAAGGAAGCTGAAAATGCTCGAAATGGATTGCCAAGTGGAGTTTTTATTAAGGTTAATTCACTAGAGGATTCTGAAATCATCTATGCATTATACAGAGCCTCTCAATCTGGAGTGACAGTGAAGTTGATTATTAGAGGAATCTGTTGTTTGAGACCTGGTCGTGTCGGCTTGAGTGATAACATCGAAGTGATTTCAATAGTTGGGGACTTCTTGGAGCATTCCAGAATCTATCACTTCCATAACAATGGAAAAACCAGGACTTATGCTGGAAGTGCTGATATGATGGTGAGAAGTTTTGACAAACGATTGGAATCCTTGTTTCAAATAGAGGCACCCCTATTGGAAAAGCAATTGATGAATATTATCTCTTATAATCTTCGGGATAATGTGAATTCGTATGTTATGCAAGAGGATGGAACTTATTTACCGAAGCAACCTTTGGAAGGTGAGCCCGAATTCAATATTCATAAAGAATTCTTTGAATTGGATATAAACCAAGTTATGCAGGTTGAACTGGTAAAATAATAATCAAAATAGGCTCCTTCCGGAGCCTATTTTGATTAGAAATGCTTTTACTTTTTCTTTTGGTCTACCAATAAAAGAACCACACCTGCTACTAAAACGATTCCTCCAGCATAGCTAGGCCAATTCACTTCATTTTCCTTGTCCGCACTGATTTGAATTGGACCTGCATCTAATACTTTCTCTTTGGTAGTAAAGCTGAAAGTGTTGAATAACAGCATTAAGATGCCTGCAACGATTAAAACAAAACTTAAAATTTTCATAGAATTCTTGGTGTTAGGTTGGAAATATATATTTAAAAAGGAAAGAACACTGGAATAAGTAAGGTAGCAACAATCCAGAATATTAAATTCAAAGGAGTGCCTACTTTAAGGTAATCCTTGAACCTGTAATTTCCTGGAGAGTAGACCATCGTATTGGTCTGATACCCCATAGGAGTCATAAAACTCAAACTAGCCGCAAACGTGAGTGCCATCAATAGTGGTCGACTAACCACCTCTAATACACTAGCTATACTGATCGCAATCGGAGCTGACAGCGCTGCCGTCGCATTGTTGGACATCACGTTGGTGATCATAAATGTGATAGCAAATAATGCGGATAGGACTACTCTTGGTCCATAACCCCCTATCCCCTCAACAATTATATGGCCTAATAACTCTGATCCTCCTGTTTTTTGTAAAGCTATCCCCATTGACATTATACCGGCCAGCATCAAAATTACTTTCCACTCTATAGCTTTATAAGCTTGTTCTGCTTTAAGGACTTTCAAAAGTATTATACTTAATGCTCCTACCAATGCACTGACGACAATCGGTAAAATATTAAAGACCGAAAGTCCAATCACCGAAACCAAAACTATAATTGCCATAATGATTCGGCTTTTATCCAAAACCTTACTAGACGTTTGAGAAATTAATACCAAGCCATCAGAATCCTGAATAGAAGTAATCCTATCCTCTGTAGCCCTCAAAAGAAGAATATCGCCTGCCCTTAAATCCGTTTTGGTAAGTTTTTTGGACAACATTCCTGATCGTAACCGAATACCAATTACTAAAACTTGGTTGAATAATTCTTTGAAATTGAAGCTTTTAATACTTTGATTAACTAGAAATGAGTTAGGTGTAATCACTGCCTCGTATAGTCGTTCCTCGGAATCAGTCACAAGTTCCTCTCTCCACTCTAAATCAATTTTGAGGATAATACCTTGATAATTTTTTATCTTTTATATACTTTCCTTATCCGATGTGACCCTGATGATATCGCCTACTTGAATAGGGGTATTTGGTTACATGCGTACTTGTCGTTTATCGGATCTCACGATTTGAAGTGCCTTTATCTGTAGAAGATTGAAAATCTTTTGCTTAGAAATAAGGACTGCTTGCTATTCAAATTTATCAGTGATTATAATCTCTGAAAGATAATTCCCAAGGTCTATGGAGTCATTAAATTTGTTTTTAGGTTCGCACTTTGGCAGTAAAAATCTCCCGATGAATAGCATATAAAGAATTCCCAACACAAGAAATACGATCCCCATTTTGGTCATCTCAAATATCCCAAATGGAGGCAGACCTGAACTCTCCGCTATCCCCGATACAAGGATATTTGTACTGGTTCCGAATAGCGTACAAACCCCTCCGAGAAGAGCCCCAAAAGATAAGGGTATGAGTAGCTTAGAAGCAGGGATATTATTACTTTTTGAAAGATTGATTACAGTTGGCATTAATAGGGCCACGACAGCAGTATCATTAATAAATGCAGAGAGAACTCCTGCTGAAGCCATTAGAGTAAGCATGAGGGTGATTTTACTTTTTTCGGTTTGTCTGCTTAATCGATGGGGGAACTGGTCCATCACTCCAGTGTTGAATAAAGCTGCTGATATGATAAACATAGCCGCCACAGTGATGGTAGCTGAATTGGAAAAGCTTGCTAATCCTTCACTAACGTCCAAGACACCAGTCACTAAAAAAAGAACCATCACTCCTATAGAAATCGATCTATGGAAAAACGTTCTGTAAAAAATAAAATCATCGCGAAGAAGATGATCCCAAGTGTCAATCCTATTTCTAGTGTCATATTTACATATTCAGATAATTGCCTTTTTTCAGTTTTGACTTCACCATATAAAAATTAAGAAAACCAAAAATCAGGAAGGCGAAACTCAATCCAAATGCCAAGTAGCCCAAGTCCCGAACATGGTCAAGCTTTTCAACTTCGAATAAAGCTACTCCGCTCACTAGGAAATAAAGTGTGGTCCTGATGTAGGAGAGGAGTGTCCGTTGATTTGCCAAAGTTGTCCGTTGTCTTGCCAAATAATCACGAATTATTAATTCATTTTCAAGCTCATGTTTCATATTTGTAACATCTTATTTATTTATCGATACTAATTATAAAATTTATGAAAAAAATTTACTCTTTTTTCCTCTTGATTTTTCTTGGTGGAAATGTCCTAGCTCAAGATAATGAAGAATTAACAACAGCCGATACTAGCTATTGGCTAAAAGAAATCTCGGGAGGCCTAAACCTGAATCAAGCCTCATTTAGTGGAAACTGGCAAGGTGGAGGAGTTAATTCGATTGCTGTCGGAACGTTCCTATATGGTAGAGCAAATTATGCGAAGGAAAAATGGACATGGGACAATACTATGGATTTTATATATGGTGTGGTAAAGAACAAAGGGGAAGATGGTAGGAAATCAAATGACCGAATTTTCTTAGACTCTAAGGTAGGATACGAGTTAAGTTCGAAATGGAATTATTTCTTTGCAGCGAATTTTCTATCGCAATTTGCCCCTGGCTATACATTTTCTGATACTGACAAAACTCTGATTTCTAAATTTGCCAACCCTGCTTATTTTACTACAAGTATTGGATTGGAGTATAAGCCGAATGATGAATTTAGTCTAAGATTGTCTCCCTTTTCTCCACGTTGGACTTTTGTGACCGATACAGAGCTTTATTTGAATGTTCCTGATAATTATGGAGTAGAGATAGGAGAGACGGTCCGGCAAGAGTGGTTGGCTTTTAGTGTATTGATGGATTGGAATAAAAAACTCTCAGAGAATTTGACTTTGCAGTTGCGCTATCAGATGTATGCAAATTACGAGACACTTGCTTTCGAAACCATCGATCATCGTTTAGATATAGCTTTGACTGCCAAAGTTTCTAATCTAATTAATGTCAGCTTAACCTCTCTGAGCATCTATGACATCGATCAGGACAAAAAAATTCAATTTAGTCAGGGATTAGCACTTGGAATTGCATTTAAACGTGGTAACTTCCCTGGGAAGAAATAATCGAAACAAATTTTTATTTGGCATTTTGATTTAATCATAAATGTATTATTTTTGAAGTCATTGTGGTAGTTAAATAATAGTTGGTTTAGTTTTCAAATAAAGGGCAGGAGATTTTCTCCTGCTTTTTTAATTTATAATCTCAGAATAATCCTATTTTTTTACTTTTTCTCTGGTATAAGAGATAAGTGTCCCCCTTCATTGAAATATGGGGATTTCCTTTTGGAAGTTGTATCTAATGAAACTGCTTCAGGATATAGGAGTTAATAGGGATTCCTGCAAAAAATAACACTTCCACTGGATCAAGTGTAGGGAAGTTTAGGGACTAGAATTATTTATTTGAATCTTTGACTGGAAAAGGATAAAAAAAAAGCCCAGACTTTCGTCTGAGCTTCGTGCACTCGGAAGGATTCGAACCCTCAACCCTCAG
>JAFMBQ010000552.1 GCA_017858365.1 Algoriphagus sp.
GGGACCATTCGGCCAAAGAAATTTTGAATAATTCATCTGCTGGACGTTTAGCCATGGCGAAATTCGGTAAGCCTAGACCAATGGCTGCTGCAGCCAGTCCGCTTGTTTTTAAAAATTCTCTTCTGTTGTTCATGGTATTGCTGTTTGTTTGGTTTAAAAATTTAAGTAAAAGTCAATATCTGCATGCTCTTATCTCCATTCTCTAGTTTCGGTTCTCTGTTATCAGTTGTCAGTTACACTGGTCATTTGACATCTAACATACCACATCAAATCTCCCAACCGGATCGGTAATCCCTGGTTAGGAAGGCATTGGCCTTTTCGTCATTGGTAATTTTAAGAGCGGCTTCATCGAAATTGATTTTCGATTTAGCCCGTAAAGCAACCGCGCCTAGATTGATGGTGTCGGTGATGGTTTGCGCTCGGATAAAACTTCCAGGAGTTTGCTTTCCTTCGAGGATTGCATCTACCCAACTTGAAGTATTACGTTCCACTTCCCTGGAATTGATTCGCTCAGAATCACGTCCGGCCATCATCGAACTTTCTGGTAAAAGAACTGGATTCTCACCTCGGAATCCACCCAATATTTTTCCTTTGGTACCGACGATCATTAATCCCTCATCTGGAGTGTCTTTTCCATCCCGTTCCAATTCCTCCGGAGCAAAAGGCTTCATTCCGCCATCATACCAGAATAGGTCAAAGGCCGGAAGGGTAGGCTGCGCTGGGAAATTCCATTTGATGGTGCAACTTGCCGGGAAAGCCACATTATTGTCCACCCATTGATAGACTTGGTTGACTTCCTCTCTTGTAGTAGTGCCAAAAGCTTTTGCTGCAAGTGGGGATTTATTGATTCCTAGAGTTTCAAAAAGTGGAAAAAGGCTATAATGTCCCATATCCGCTACCGATCCGCCGCCGAAATCATACCAGCCACGGAAGACATTGTGGGTGTAATTCTTATGGTAAGGCATTTCGGGAATTGGGCCAAGCCAAAGATCCCAATTGAATCCATCTGGAATGGCCATGGCAGGCGAGGGTCTTTTGGTCCACTGCTGCCAAACTGGTCGATAAGACCAATTATGAATTTCTTTTAATTCTCCGATCAAACCTGCATCCATCCAAGCCTTGATTTGCCGGTATTCAGGTCGATCCGACCAAGCGAGTAAATGTGTGATTGCGCCAGAGCTTTTAGCTTTTTCGATTACTTTTCTCCCCTCTAAAAGTCGATTAGAAATCGGTTTGTGCGTCACCACATGGATTCCTTTATTCATAGCTGCGATAGCAATCGAAGCATGGGTATGATCTGGAGTCATGATTTTGACGGCATCTATTCCTTTTTCCTTGGCAAAAAATTCCCGAAAGTCTTCGTAGCTCGCACATCCCTTATACTTTCCGGAAGGTTTATTTTTAGCATAGTATTTCTCCACATATTCTTGTCCGATATCCCTTCCACCTGGAATACCCGGTTTGCCTTCCCACCAAGTATCGTCTCCTAAGGTCTTTCGGATATTATCCCGAATTCCATTTGGAGACCAGTCGAAATAGTCAGTAGAGTATTTGTTGGAGTCGCATACTGCCACTACGCGTACTTTTGGGTTTTGAAGCAATTCTCCCATTTCCCGAAGACCCTGAGTGCCGCAGCCGATATTGGCGACGGTGATTTGATCCGAAGGAGGGATTTTACCTAAACCTGCGATTACATTGGATGGAACTATGGTAAAAGATGCAGCAAAGGCAGCTGCTGAAGCCATAAATTCTCTGCGGTTAATTGGGTCAAAAGTGGCCATGTAGCGATATTGGAAATAAACACTATAATTTAGTGTGCAAGGACTTGAAAGCCAAATAAATCAATCGAGATTATCCATTTGATTGCAAGTATATTTTTAGCTTCACAGAAAATTCTCAATGGAATACTTTCCATTTTTAAACTTCAAAAAGTGGCTGACTTAAAAAATAATTTGAATTAAGTGCTTGTGGGAGGTTAATGAAATGAGATTTATAATTCGCTATAATTCAATGTTTTTGTGCTGGAAATAGAGCAAAAGATGCTAAATTATTTGCTTTGAAAATCCGATACCATGAACCCAAGCCTGATTAAAATCTCCTTTTTCATCCTTCTGTTAAGTTTTGCCTGCAAAGCACCTCAAGAGGATGTAAGTGCTACAATCACCTATCCAGAACGACCCAATATAGTTTGGATCGTAGCCGAAGATCTTTCTCCTCAGCATTTGGGGATCTATGGAGGTACAGGAGGAAAAACTCCCTTCCTAGATTCCTTGGCGGCTGATGGGGTTTATTATTCTCATGCTTATTCGACAGCAGGAGTCTGCGCGCCTAGTCGCGCAGCATTGATTACAGGAGCTTATCAGACTGCGGTTGGGGGCCATAATATGCGTACGCTGGGCATGTCACAGAATGCACTCGACGCCTATCCTCCGGGGCACAAGTCCTATTCTGCAGTGATCCCAGCCGATATGAAAACTTACCCCGAACTGCTTCGAATGGCTGGTTACTATACCAGTAATAATTCCAAGGAGGATTACCAGTTTCGAGGTCCAGTGACCATGTGGGATGAGAGCAGCAACAAAGCACATTGGCGAAATCGGAAAGATTCAAACCAGCCTTTTTTCTCGATTTTCAATTTAAATATTTCTCATGAATCTCAGGTTTGGGCACGTGCAGATGAACCCTTATTAGTGGATCCGGCAGATGTTTTCATCCCCCCATATTATCCGGATGATTCGATCAGCCGGGCGGTGATGGCGAGATTTATCACCAATGCGATGCGAATGGATATGCAGGCCGGAGAGATCATCCAGCAATTGAAAGATGATGGGCTCTATGATAATACGATCATCTTTTTCTATGGAGATCATGGCGATGGTATGCCTTATGCCAAGCGGGAACTCTATGATCGGGGCCTGAAAGTTCCATTGATCATCAAAGCCCCGTTTTTGGAAAAGGGAGGGCAATTAGATGAATTGGTCAGCTTTGTGGATTTTGCACCGACAGTTCTTTCGCTGGCGGGAGTGGAGGTACCTAAGAGTATGCAGGGCCAAGCTTTCCTCGGAGTGCAAAAAGCTGATCCAAGAAAATACATCTATGCGGCCCGTGATCGCATGGACTCAGAATACGATCGGGTACGAGCGGTCTCAGATGGCCGATTCAAATACATCCGAAACTACATGCCTGAGAAACCCAACTATCAGAA
>JAFMBQ010000054.1 GCA_017858365.1 Algoriphagus sp.
ATAAAATGAAAGCAGGAAAAAGTCCTCAGTGGCTCTATTCTGGAGCTAAAAAACATTCATTCACCTATATCCCAGATGCAGGAAAAGCAACTGCCTTTCTCGCCCAGCAAAACGATTCATGGAATCAAAGCTGGCATCTTCCTACCGATTCAGCCTATCCATCCGGTCAAGCCATCACAGCGATTTTGAATAAAAAACTGGGAAAAAATCTCAAGCTCCAAGTACTTCCAGCCTTTGCCGTGAGTTTCCTAGGATTATTTATAGCTCCGCTTCGTGAAATCAAGGAACTTCGCTATCAGACAGATTCGGATTATTGCTTTGACTCCTCCAAGATACAGAAGACCTATGGCCTGAAACCTACTCCGATTGAAGTTGGTTTGGAAGCTTGTCTTTAAAGCTATTTACCCACCAATTTCAATTTGTATAGGATAATCCCATCGTCTTCAGTTTCTGCCAATCCAGCAACTTTTGACACCACCAGTTCACCCTCATTATTGACTACCATAGGGAAATTGCTAGAAATAGGAAATGGCACATTGGAAGCCAATTGATTGAAATCCTTATCAAAAATCGCAGCATAATTAGGATTCTTTTTCCTTCTGGCAAGGCCTCCATCAGTCGGAGAACCCAACTCGGTCATCTGCTCCTCGGAGAGACCTTTATTGTAAACAGCGATATAATAGTCACCAGACACCAGAATATTGGTCAAATTACCTGGTCTTTTTTTCTGATTTTCGGCAAAAAACTGATCGGCCTTACCTAGATCAACTGGCGTATAAGGAACCCAGTCGGGTATATTCACCTCAACAGTTTTTTCATAGACAAACTGATCTCCCTCCTTTTGATAAACATAGAATCTAGGTTCAAGCCACATACTAAGTAGAAGCCTGTCACTATCGCTTGTATAAACTGGAATCGGAAATCCATGAACCTGATCTCCCATCAGGGCTGAATTTTCAGGCAATCTAACAGCACCAATAGTATCACCGGTATTTTTATCCTGAGACTCAATGATTGGCAATCTGTACAACTCTTGGTAAAATTCGCCCTCCTCCAAATTAATTGCTAGTGTTTCCGGCCATGGCTTTGGATAATAGATTTTATCACCAGATTCAAACATCCCGAGCTTCGGATACATCATAAAAACCTGATAAGGATAGGGAATGTTGACTTCCCCCACTTTTATAGAATCCTGAAAGCGATAGTAGCCCTTTGGCGGATTAAAAACAGTCACATCTCCATCGAAATAGCCAAGTCCCAAAGCATTCGAAATTGCATCTACTCCTTCATTTTTAAACTTATTGTTATTCAGGATTTTTCCCTGACCATCTACTTCCAAGTATTCATTGTAGACCTCGTTTGCAAGAAGGTATTTTTCGGCTTTGGAATCGTAATCCAGAAGCATCATATCGCCCAAATAATCAATTTGAAGAGAGTCGACTATTTCAAGTGAAAATTCCTTCGGCTGAGTTTCGGTTGGATCTTTAGACTCACAGCCCAGAATAACAAAAAGAAAAAAAGAAGGGAGGTATAGTTTTCTGAAAGAATTCATAGGAAATTTTTAAAATTAAAATATAAAAACAAAGAACTAAAATATAATTTACAAATCTAAATTTAGGTTCCTAGTCATTTCTGCAATTCTCTTGCACATCTCTTTTTCTATCTTGGGGAGTAATTCAATACTCTTATTATGTCCCACGATCATAATCACCATCATTCCAATAAGAATCTCAAGTTGGCATTTTTCCTGAATTTAGGATTTACCGTTCTGGAAATCATCGGTGGTATTTACACCAATTCGGTCGCAATACTCTCGGATGCAGTACATGATTTGGGTGATAGTTTTTCCCTGGGATTGGCTTGGCATCTGGATAAGAAATCCAAACAAGTAGCTACCAATCAATTTTCCTTTGGCTATCAGCGTTTTTCCCTGGCTGGTGCATTTATTAATGCTTTGATTCTTCTCTTGGGTTCCATTTATATAATTAGTGAAGCTGTTCAACGAATCCAGAACCCTGAAACCTCTGATGCCCAAGGGATGATTTTATTTGCTTTGGTAGGAATAGCAGTAAATGGCTATGCTGCATTTAAAGTATCTAAAGGTGGTAGCCAAAATGAAAAAGTGATTAGCTGGCACTTGGTGGAAGATGTGTTAGGTTGGGTCGCAGTACTGATCGCTGGCATAGTATTATATTTCAAAAATGTGCCTTGGCTAGACCCGGCATTGTCACTTGGGATCTCGCTCTTTATCCTTTGGAACGTATTCAAAAATCTAAAATCAACCATTCTGATTTTCCTTCAAGCTGTCCCCGAAGATATTTCACTAGATGAGCTAAAAGCTAAAATTTGTGATTTGGAAAAAGTGGATTCAGTTCATCACATGCATATCTGGTCGCTTGAGGGAGAGCACCATGTATTTACGGTTCATGTGAAGTTAAAGCCAATTGAAAATCTGCTGGAGCTGAAAAAAATCAAAACTGAAATTAAAATGCTTTTAAAAACCTATCCTTTTTCACATTATACCCTAGAAATAGAGCTTGATCAGGAGAAATGCCTCATGACTGAGTAAATTAGGAGGTTAGACCAAAGGTTACTACCACATTTTCAAGTTATTTTTTGTCAAGAATCAGACAAAATTAAAATCAAACTGAGCTAAATAGTTTTTTTTTGGAGGATTTTGAATAAATTAATATGGCTATTTAATTGATCGACAAGTAATTGATCAAACATCCTTTCCAGTTTCTTGTTGCTCTTTTTATAATATGTCTTAAATATCCCTCAACCAATTTATTCTTCTTATGAAAAATATTTACTTCTTATTCGCCTTGATTGTTGCGATCTCCTCTGGTTGTTTTTCCCAAAAAGACTACGTCACTGAATACGATTATAATTACCAAGGTTCCTTTAAAAAATATAAAACCTTTGCCTTTGTGGAATCCAATGAGACTGATTCCTCATTAGTTTCTCCGGTACTCAATGCTACTATTGGTGCAAGACTAGGATCACAAGGATTCAGAGAACAAGATGAAAAGCCGGACCTTTTGGTGAGCTATAAGATTTTTACTGATTCGATTAAATATCGAGGCTATGTGCAGCCAGAGTTTGACTATTGGCTCAACCGAAGAGGTACAACTTATCGAGATGACGAAGGCGAGATCGCTCGAGAACAGGAAAAGGATGAAACCTACAACCAAGTTAAATACAATAAAAATGATGGTATGCTGGTAATCTACGTGATCGATAGCAAGCAAGGCAATACCATTTGGCAAGGTTACACTGCCACTAAGTTTGATTTTGAATCTCCAGATTTCCAAGCAGACATTACACGCGCTGCTTATCGAGTCATGAATGAGTTTAAAATTCTCAACAGATTTAGCGATTTTTCCAGATAATGAGCATAGAAATGGACAACCTGTAGACTTATTCCACAGCCAAGAGTTAAATCCCAAAATAAATTTTGGGATTTTTTTTATGTCCTTTTATTAATTTATGACCTTCTATTGGCTTTAAACCTATTTTTTCTCAATCAGAAAAATTAATTAGAGATTTTGGCTAATGCTTTGGATAATGACTCCAAACAAGAAAAACCAAAACTTTATGAAAAATTCATTAATCATAACTGGTATAGCTAGTTCCCTGATTTTCTTTTCCTGCGTTTCAAAAAAGAAATACACTGAATTAGAAAGTAACCTTTTTAAAACTCAGACTGAATTGGCAATGACCAATCAGGAAAAAACAGAATTAGAGGAGAAAATGGCTATTATCGAAGCACGGGTTGCAGAGTATAATGCTCGTATCAATTCACTTAGAGACACTAATGATGCTTTGTCTCTTCAAAATGATGGGATGTACAGTTTAGAAGGTGCTACTGTAATGTCTAAAAAGTCCAAGGAAAAAATGCAAGCTACTTTAGCAAAAATAGATCCTGCAATATTAGCGGAAGCAAAGACCATGGAAGATTCTGTAAATCTAGCTGTATCCTATAATTTAAAACAAAACATCACTGAGAGTAGCGAAGAAGGAACCGATGATATTTTGATCAGTATTGATAAAACTGTCGTCATGATTTCTGTATCAGACAAACTTCTCTTCAACACCGGTAGCTATAGAATCAATAGCAAAGCTGATCCTTTGTTGGCTAAACTGGCTGAGTTAATCAATGCTGAACCAAGTCTTCAAGTGATGATCGAAGGTCATACTGATCCAAGAACAATCTCTACAGGAGTGATCCAAGATAATTGGGACCTTTCTGTAAAGCGTGCGACGAGCATTATTAGAAAACTACAATATGACTTCCAAGTTGCTCCAGAAAAAATGATTGCTGCAGGTCGGGCGAGTTACATGCCTCTTGTAGAAAATGATTCTCCAGAAAATATGGCAATCAACAGAAGAACTCGAATCGTTTTAATTCCAGATTTGGATATGTTCTTTGCCATGTTATAAAACAACAAAACCAACTAGAACAGAAAAGCAAGCCGAATTGGCTTGCTTTTTTTGTTTCAGTAAGCTATCTCTTGACGAGCAATACTCAGGAGATTACTCCATCACTTCCAGGGTTCCCAGGGCGTGCTTCATCAATACTTCCTGAAAAAACAGCGTATAAACTGATTGTGCCTGGTCAGCCTGAGCCGCAACTAACTGCTGATTGGCAGTTGCCAAATCCACAAAATTGGAGAGTCCTAATCTAAATCGTTCTGAAATGGCAAGCTGAGCCTCCTTAGCCGCCATCACTTGCACACCTGTATTTGACTCTTTGCGAACTGCAGCCTGGTAATTCTGGTGGGCCAATCGCACGTCTTGATAGACTTTTCTGTCAATTGAAGCTTTTTGAAGCTCCTGATTTTTGTAAGCAACTCTACTCCTACTTACATCTAGTCTGCTCTGAAAATTATTGAAAATCGGAATAATCAGGCTTAAACCAAGGTTATTTTGAGGGTAGATTTTTAATAATTGATCTTGAATTGTACGACCATCCAGCGAAGTATAAAAGGTGGAATAATTATAAAATGCAGAAAGCCTAGGGTAATACATAGCTTTGATTGCTTTCAAATCCTTTTTCGTAGAATTAACCAATAGTTCTTGCTGAACTTTATCAGCTCGATTAGACGCTGCAATTTCATATAGCTCGGCGATTCCAAGACCTTGAAGACTATTCTCCCGTGAAGATGGATCTACCGGAACCAATTCGGCGGTAACTCCAACCTGTAATTGCAAGTATTCGGATAAGTCCCAAAGGTCATTTTCCAATTGGACTTGCGCATCGACAAGTACCGATTCTAGTCTTGCTACTTCAGATTGCTGATTGTATTGATCTGAAAGGGTCCGTAATCCTGCATCCACAAATCCTTGAATCTGTCGCAGCTGCTCTTTTTGATTATCCAAGTTCTCAGTTGCAATTCCAAAAAGCTCTTGGTCAAGCAATACCTGTAAATATCTTCGAGCCACATCAAAAACTACCTGCTGAGCTGCACGATCTAATCCTTTTTCGCCGGCATCGTAAGCCAATTTTGCAGATTGAGTATCTAGGATTCTTCTCCCTGAGTTAAAAATTGGCAAATTCACATTCAGGCCCGAAGAAATGATCTCATTGGTCACATTGGTCACCACAATTTCACCTTCAATCTGCTGA
The DNA here is from genome assembly GCA_017858365.1 of Algoriphagus sp. GTDB lineage: Bacteria > Bacteroidota > Bacteroidia > Cytophagales > Cyclobacteriaceae > Algoriphagus. The sequence goes on from JAFMBQ010000054.1 coordinate 5,630, forward strand.
AACTGCTGACCAGACTGTTGCGCGAAAGTAGTATTAAATCCTACTGAAGGAAGATGAGAAAGCTTAGCCACTTGCTTTTCCTTTTGCAATACTTCCATGGAGTTAAGCCGGGCTTGGTAGTTCACATTAGCTTGCAAGGCTAATTCTACTGCCTCTCGAAAATCGATCCTTAAGGTATCTTGAGCTACTATTTTTTCAGAAAACAGAAAAACAAACCCTATTCCAAGGGGAATCTTAATCCAATTAAATCGCTTCATCTCTTTCAATTTTTCCATCTAGCATATTAATTAATCGGGTGCCAAAGTCCGCATTTTCTCGAGCATGAGTCGCTTGAATAATCGTTGTTCCTTCTCGGTGAAGTTCCTGAAAGATCTCCATGATCTCTTTGGCTTGTCCAGAATGGAGATTTCCAGTAGGCTCATCGGCAAGTAGTACTCGAGGCCTTCCTGCAACAGCTCTAGCAATCCCCACTAATTGCTGCTGACCACCGGAAAGTTGAGCAGGGAAAAGATCTTTTTTCGCTACCATATTAAATCGATCCATCAAATTGGCAATAATGCTTTTTCGCTCACTTGAGGGTACATTTCTATAGAGCAAAGGCGTCTCGATATTTTCATAAACCGTCAATTCATCGATCAAATGGTAAGCTTGAAAAATATATCCAAATTCACTTTTGTGCAAGCCAGATCGCTCCCGCTCTTTCATAGATTTGAGGCTTCGATCTCCAAAGGAATACTCACCTTCGTAGTCCTCATCCAACAGTCCAAGAATATTAAGCAAAGTAGATTTCCCCGCTCCACTTGGTCCCATCAAGGTTATAAATTCACCTTCATTAATTGTCAGGTTGATTCCCTTGAGGATAAAAACTCGTTGGAATCGCGATTCGATGAATTTATCTAAGTTCTTAAGTTGTATCATTTTTTTTGGTTGTCGGTTGTCGGTTGTTGGTTATCAGTTGTCAGTTGTCAGTTGTCGGTTGTTATTCATGAAATGACGAATCATTAGAATTTGAAATCATATATCTTAAATCATATATCTTAAATCATATGTCATAAATCAAACTATTCGCTCTTCAGCGTTGTAGCCGGATTAAGGCGGAAGACTTTCCAACTTCGATAGCCAATAGTTAGGATAGCTAAAACCATAACCATCAAAATAGCAGTTGCAAATGGCCAGATGGTCAGCACTGTTCGATTTGCGAAGGCTTCCAACCAGGAACCTGAAAACCAAATTCCAAATCCAATCGCTAAAATAGCCGAAATGCCCAGTAGCTTTACGAAATCCATAGACAAAACTAGAAGCACATCCCGCTGTGTAGCACCAAGGACTTTTCGAATACTAATCTCTCGGGTTCTTCGCAAAGCCACATAAGACACCAACCCAAATAGCCCCATTAAGGCGATGAACACTGCAATCCCAGAAAATAGGCTAAATATCAAACTTACATTTTGCTCAGATTGGTAGAGATTTGCATACTCCTGATCTAAAAATTTCGGATTGAATGGGCGATCTGGAACCAGTTTCTTCCAAACCTCGCCGATCGTGGCCAGATTAGCCGTTGGATTCCCAGCACTTAGCTTGATCAGCAAGATATTTGCTTCGTCAGGATCATTGAAGATCACCATAGGCCCTACTTTTTGATGAAGTGAATTGAAGTAAAAGTCTTTGACGACTCCTTTTACCAGCGCATTATTGGTAAATCCAATATTGACACGTTTCCCGATTGCCTCTTTTGCTGTCCATCCCATTTCGGTAATCGCAGATTCATTCAAAAGGATTGGCATTTGCGCATTCTCATCCTCCAAGCTTCTTCGTGCCGGATCTGATTCTGAATAATTCTGTCCTTCTAAAAGCTCCAAATTGATTGTTTTAATCAAATCAGGGTCTGCGGCATAACCAGTAATCATAAACTCGCGAGTATTATCCCCACCAGAAAAAATCTTATACCCGGCCTTCACATGATGAGGCATATCTGCTGCTCTTGAAATTGATATCGCCGCTCCGGATCTTACCATCTCGTCTCGAAGTGTAGGAATAGCCTCCCGCATGTTGTGATGATAATTCAATGCGACTACTTGCTCTTTCTCATAACCCAGATTGACTTCTTGCATAAATTCAAGCTGGTTTTTGACTACGAAAGTTGAAATTAATAAACCCATGGAGACAAAAAACTGAAACACGACGAGCGATTTTCTCACCCAAGCTCCGCCTCCGATTTTCAACTTATTTCCAAGCGCTTTTAAAGGTTGCATTTGCGAAAGAATCATAGATGGATAAAAACCCGCCAATAATCCAACTACCAAACCTAGTCCAAGCAACCCGACCATTCCAAGAGGAGAAAATAACAACTCCAAATTCAAAGGCGCGCCAACAAAATTCTCAAATGGAATGGCCGAAAGATATAATAGTAGAATGCTCAATAAAATTGCAGCAAAAGAAAGTAACATGGATTCGGAAACGAACTGACCAAAAAGCTGCATTCTGCCTGCTCCCATTATTTTACGCAAGCCAACCTCTTTATTTCGCTCGGTAGCTTCAGCAGTAGCCAGATTCACATAATTGATCATACCAATGGCAATCAATAGAATAGCAACAACTCCGAAAACATATAAATACTTGATCTCCGTGCCTGGTTTGATTGAGTTTAAAGTAGGATCGCCCAAGTGAATCGAGGTAAGTGGCTGCGTAAAAAATGCGGTATGAAAGCCATATTCGTCCATATCACTTCCGAGATACTTGTCCACCATTTGGTCCATATTTGACTTAAACTGGGACATATCTGCTCCTGGCTTCATTTTTACATAATTGTAATAATTACTTGGTGACCATTGCGGTCCCCTACTATCTGGGTGCGTTTTAAACGAAGCTAAAAAGTCAAACTCCATATGGCTGTTACTTGGGAAATCTTGCATCACCCCAGTCACGAGGTAATCTTTCCCATCGACTTTAAGTGACTTCCCTTCTGCATTTATAGCTGATCCAAATAGTCTATTTGCAGTTGATTCCGTTAGGACAATTTGATTTGGCTCCGAAAGAACTGTCTCTCTGTTGCCAGCAATCATTTCAAAATCAAATACATCGTAAAAGTATTCATCCACAAAAGCAAACTTTGATTCCTCCTGATTTCCTTGACCGGCATCGATCATTACCGATGAAAAAATACTCCAATCGAAAACGAGCGTTGCTTTATCAACTTCAGTAAACTCTTCCCGCAAAGTCACTGGAAGCAAAGCTGGCGAACTTCCCACCAATTCACTTTCTCCATTTGAGACAAATTCCTGATTGATTTTATATATCCGGTCAAAATCAGTAACCATCCGATCATAGTTCCATTCGTGATGAATGTATAATGAAATCGCAATAAAACTGACCAGGGCGATCGTCAACCCTAATAGATTAATGGCTGTGTAAAGCTTCCGCTTTCGAAGATTTCTTAATGAAATTTTAAAGTAGTTTTTCCACATGGTTTTCAATAGTTGAAGGGTTGAAAAGTTCTTAAGGTTGGAAGACTTAATTCGCTTTCACTATTCTTTTTGCTTGTCAAGGTTATTCGCTTAGCAATTTCACTGCTCTCAGTTTATTTATTTTTAAGCTCCAATCTCTGATATTGCTTATCCCCTAACATCATTCCGACTTTTATGCCATAAAAAAAGCCCCTGAATTAGCTTCAGAGGCATAAAATTAGATTTTTACAGCTTGTTTTCTCGAACATTTTTGTTCGCCAGCGGACGAATCAAGTAAAGTTTGAAGGATAGAGTGAGAAAGCTGAAAATGCCAGCCGCACTTATTTCTTGATTCTAGGCTCTTTCTAGTTGATACTATTATTATCCTCGAGCTTTCGTTTCAAATCCCTCCTACCTCCTTTTGACAACGATCCACTTCCAAAGAATGATCCTATTCCAAGGGTGAGTCGCTCCCAATTTTTGATTCTTGTTTTTATTTTCTAGCTGCTTGATACTAACTACTCGACACTAGCAACTATCCTCGAGCTTTCGTTTCAAATCCCCCCTGCCCCCATTTGATAGCTGTCCACTTCCAAACAATGATCCTACTCCAAGGGGGAGTCGCTCCCACTTTTTGATTCTAGCCTCTTGATTCTAGGCTCTTGATTCTCCTTCTTGAAACTAGCTACCAGCAGCTACTGCCTTAAAACTTCCTGTATTTACTATTCAGGAACTTATTCGCCTTCCTCTCCGCAAACTTTCCTTTTTTGCTGTTCCAGTTCAGGGTTTCATTAGGGAAGCGTCCTGCAATCACACCCAAGAGAATCGTCTCGGTTAACTTTGCGGAATAATCAAATGGGGCTGTAGTTTCGCCATTTCCAAGACAAGCATCTACAAACTGATGGTAGTGCTTTTTGCTTTCAGAAGCATAATCTTTCACAGGTTTGCCTAAGTTGAAAGACTCAATATCCATCTCCACATACTTCCCATCAACTATTTTGCGAGGCAATTGCTGGAAATGCGGTAATAATAAACGTCCCTTTTCCCCTATAAACATTGCTCCCTGATCTGGAAGCTCCTCCCCATTTGGAAGCATCAAGTCCTCATGCTTTGGCGGTGCTCCTGGACCATCATACCATACCCACTTCAAAGATTCAGCAGTATAAGGCGTTTCAGGAAATTCATAAGTAACCGTATTATTTACAGGATATCCAAATCCATTTGGCTCTCGACATTCATTGACGATCGTTCGAGGCACATCAAGCGCAAGGGCATTATAAGGTGTGTCAAAAATATGAACTCCCATATCGCCCAATGTTCCGCAACCATAATCAACTAATTGTCTCCAATTTGCTGGATGATACACATTCGCTTTGTATGGACGCTCAGCAGAAGTTCCCAGCCATAAGTTCCAATCCAAAGTCTCTGGAATCGGATCACTTCCAAGAGGCTCTGGACCATCATAGCCCCAGTTTTTAGGAGACCATGCCCGAACTGTATGTACTTTTCCGATGACCCCTGATTGGATCAGGAGTGTGGCTAATTTGTAATCGTAAAATGAGTGAACCTGGATTCCCATTTGAGTGACCAGATTCTTCTTCTTGGCCAAAGCCTTCATCTTTCGAGCTTCAATCACATGATGGGTCAACGGCTTCTGACAGTAAACTGGCTTTTCCATTTTCATCGCCATCATCGAAGCCGGTGCATGCGTATGATCAGGCGTAGAGACGATCACTGCATCGATCTCATCTTCCATTTCCTTAAGCATGGTTCGATAATCGCTATAAGTTTTGGCTTTTGGGTGAAGCTTTGCCGCAGCGGCAAGGTTATTCACATCTACATCGCATAGTGCAGTCACATCAACCAATGCATGTGAAGAAATGGCTTTTAGATCTTCCATTCCCATATTTCCTACGCCAATATGCGCAGTCCGAAGTCTTCCACCTGCTTTAATATTCGCAAAAGCGGCAGGAGCCAAAGTTAATCCGAACAATCCTAGGCCGGTTTTCTTAATGAAATTCCGTCGCTGAATAAATGTGATTTTCTTACTCATTTTCGTTTATGTTTAATTCTTATAATTCTTTAATTCTTATATTTTTAAAACGCACTACATCTCCGTGACCTAGAAATCCAATATGACCTTGGGATCTCTGCAAGCCAGGATGATCTTTATGATCTAGTGTTCCATTTTTACTCGCTTCCAAATAGTCCCCTTCCAAAATGACCGTTCCATTCAATATGATTTTAATCTTAGGATGCTTGACGATCACTTCCTGCTGGTTCCATTCGCCTACAGGTTTGAGAAAACCCTTTTCAGCAGGAATAACTCCATAGACCGATCCATGAAATTGATAGACTTCGAGCTTGTCATACTTTGAGGCGGTATTATCTAAAATCTGAATTTCTTTCCCTACATAGGCTGCATCGCCTTCCAAAGGAGTATGGATTCCCAAACCATTATTTGCTCCGGGAGTCAGTTGAAATTCGAAGCGAAGATTGAAATCCCCATATTCCTTTTCAGTATAAAGATTTCCTCCTCCTTCACCCTTGGGGTCAATTACAATCATTCCATTTTCTGCACGATAGGAAGATTTATTTCCGATCCAACCCTCAAGATTTTCTCCATTGAAAAGGGAAACAAATCCTTTCTCTTTAGTAAGTTTTTGAGCGCTTAGTTCTAAGCTGCTGAAGAAGACAGGCATTAGAAGCAGAAGAAAGCAGATTGAATAGTTATTTTTCACAGTAAATTACGGGCTGAAAGGTTAATGGGAAACTTTGCTACAATATAAGGAAAGAGCTTACTTTTGAAAACTTTTATAAATAGGATCGGTACAAATCCTAAAAAAATTAAGGAAGTTTTTTAAAGTTTTTGAATAATTATTGAATTGCAAGTAGGATAATTTTAGGGATTTCTAGTAAAACAAAAGCTCGCTCTATGATTTTTCAAAAAATTAGATTGAAAGGTTGGCAGATTACCAACTAATCGATACATTTGCCAGATCAGATTTTGGTTTAGTTGTACTCACTTAAACCGATTAAACTCCTAGATAAAAGACAAATTAAGATAGGCTAAAATATTATAAAACAATGGTTTATCAAAATTGAAAAATGAAAATCATCCTTTCAAAAAAGTTGGGAGAATTTGCTAAAAAACATTCGGATTCTGCAAATAGTATCAGTGTTTGGAAAACCGTGACGTCAAATGCTATTTGGTTAAAAAGTGTAGATGTACTTAAAGATTTTCCAAAAGCAAAAATCATAAAGAATAGTCGAGCCAGATTTAAGATAGTTGGAAATAAATATCGTTTGATTGTTGAAGTTGATTATGAGGATGGTATTGTCGAAGTGAGGTTTATTGGCACTCATACTGAATACGATTCCATCAATGCCGAAACAGTTTAGATAAAAAAATTGACTAGATAATAAGTGTAGATATGAATCATACTAATTGGTTTTTACTAGAAAATGAGCAAGACTATGAGCTTGCAATAGCTAGGTATCAGCAAATAAAGCATGCTGAAAAAGGTTCAGTAGGGCATAAAGAAAAAACACTCCTCGCACATTTAATTTCAGAATACGAGTCTAAAACCTCAGAACTTCCTGAAGTCGATCCCATCGAAATGATCAAAATCAGGATGGAGGACTTTGGATTCAACTCCTCGGATTTAGCCAAAGAATACGGTGATAAAGGGACTATAAGTAAGGTATTAAACTATAAGCAAGCCCTCTCACTTACTATGATTAGGAAGTTTAGCAAAATGATGGAGATTCCTGTCGAAGCTTTAATAAAGGAATATCAGCTAAAAGGTTCCTCTTGATTATTTCCATGGAGTTGGCTTAATCCTCACTTTGTTTTGCTCCTCCTAAAACTTCCTCGTATATCCGACTCGGATCACCTGCGTCTCGTAATAATCCGCACTGGTATAGCTAAAATCATTTCCCTTGATGGTCTTATTAATCACCATGGTGTTGAGAAGATCTGTGGCATTGAAAAAGAGTTCTCCACTACCACCCTGAATCACTTTCTTAACACCAACATCCAAGGAAAAACGTTCTTCAATCCTTCCTTGTGGGATAATATCGGGAGCCAAATAAATCGCAGAGACTTGTCCGGTAAACTTGTCAGAAAACTTAAACTTCGAATTCCATTTGATATTTCCTGAGAAAATCTCCTGCTTTTCAGCGGTAAACGTATGTGGCTTTGGATACAGGTTTTCCACCGTGAATGCATCTATTCTATTGGAATACCCAGTGAGATTCAGCTCAAATGAATACCAATCAGTGATGTCTTGGTTCCAAATCAATTCAAGACCTGAGTTGTAGCTTTTATCCGCATTTTGGAAAATGGCATAGATTAAACGACTCCCCGGAACAGTTGTGGAAATCCGTGTAATCGTCTGATCCACAATTCGGTGATAAATCGCAGAATAAAGGTAACCGGTATTCCAGCCTTTTTTCCACCCTAATTCAAAGGAATTGGTAAACTGAGGCTTCAAAGCAGGATTACCAACTTTGATGATTTCCGCATCGTCGTATTTTGGAAAGATCCGAATATCTACCTCGTTTGGTCGATCCACTCGACGATTATAGGAAATCGTCAGCTTATCAAAGGCATTGATTTTATAGGAAATACGCGCATTTGGGAAAGGCTGAAAGTAACTATAGCCGTCACTTTTATAAGTTGGATGCTCCCGATTGACTTGATAATTCAAATCTACATATTCAACCCGAAGCCCTATTTCAGCTTCAAACTTCCGCTGCTCAAAAATGTAATTCCCATAGAGTGCTGGGATAGTCTCGCTGTAAGTGGCAGCTCCACCAGCGGCAGAATCTATCGGTGAGTTTAATCCTGGGAAAAACTGCATGTTAGTTGGAATCCAACGTCGTCTCAACTTCATCCCAGTTTCTAACCTTCCGTAGCGAAGTGGCTTCACATAATCCAAGGTCAAATCGATCACATTCTCATCTGAGAGTAATTTGAACGCATCCTGCCCTACAAAAGTGGGGAGGGTATTGGTAAAGAAATACTGCTCGTCTTCTCGGTGAAAGGTATAATTGATCCCCGCAGATAAGGTGTGCCCAGGATCATCAAACTGGTACTGGTAGGATGCGGTGGCCATTACAGTGGTTTTCAACTCATCCTCTAGAAATTGCCAAAGCCTTAATTGCTCAGTAAAATCCTTATTGTAAAAAGGTTGGTCTCCTCGGTCGATTATTTTCTCACTTCCAAAGAGTCCAGAAATGGTGAGTGTATTGGATGCGTTAATTCTCCAATCCACACCAGCTCGAGTAGTCAAGAAATTGGTATTTCGGTTTCGCTTGAGTTGCTGATTGATCACCGTTCCATCGTCATAGGTTCGGACCACAAACTCATTTTTATTTAGCGTCTGAGTATACAGGTTGTCAGCTTGGAAGAAAAAATTTAAGTCCTTCTTTCTAAAGTTGAGCGAAACGGAGGGATTGATTTTAGGAGTACCTTGATACTGAGGCCGAATTCCCGGCAGATTAGCCTTTTTCTCCCAAAGCGCTCCCAGTCCAACTGCCATTCCTATCGTCCCATTTACTCCTTGCTTTTGCTCCTTTTTAAGAATGATATTGATGATTCCTCCATTGCCATTGGCATCGAACTTAGCCGATGGATTGTTGATGATTTCGATTTTTTCAACTGCTGATGCAGGAAGATTATCAAGCCCAGACTGATTTCCAAAACCCGTCAAGGCAGTTTGCTTTCCGTCAATCAGTACCGAAATTCGGTCATTACCCCGGA
>JAFMBQ010000553.1 GCA_017858365.1 Algoriphagus sp.
CTGTTAATCTTTGATAATCAGTAATATTTCCATAATTATTATTGGGCGCATAAGAAGAACCCCAGTGTCTATATTTATAACCCAAAATTCTTATTAATGAATCTACTATTTGTTTTAAAAATATCTTATCATCCTCATCGACAATGCACCCTGCTTCCTGCATATTTCTTATTATCAAATTAAACTTATCATTAGGAATACTAACAAAACCTTTTGCCATAGTCTCAATAGCAAATTGATGTCTACCGAAGAGCACGTTACATATTTGTTCAATAAATTCGTTTTGAATATCCTCATGAAACGCTGAGCCACCTAATTCTATATTATTAATTGCATCTTTAAATCCACCATCATCCAGATTATAAATATCATACCAGTTTACATTACCTCTACCTCCCCAATTTTTTTGAAACTTAAAATCATTTCCTACTGGATTTATTCCTCTAGTTAAAAAATTACTAAAAATCTCCCCTGGTATTTCTCTAGTTGGCAAAAGATTTTTTATAGAAATAGCATTATTAGCTAAAGGTAAAACTTCTTGAATTATTGGGTATAAAATATTCCTAAATGCCTCTCCATTTAGTCCTTGAAGAATTGGATAAAATGCTGGATTTACTTTTTCATTTATGAAAGACCTAAATTCATTATTTTCCCGAACCTTTTCCCAATTCCAATCTTGTTCTGGTTTTACAACTAAATAGTCTAATAAATTATCTCTTATCAAATTAATATTGACATTTCCAATTCGAAAAACAATTTTTCTTAATACATCACTATAGTTGTTTCTTTCTAATTTATTAGCTAAATCTGCAGCAGCAGATCGACTGTCAGAAAATATTAATAATTTCCGCTTATCAATCACTTCAGGACTCAATTGCTTTAACAGTGATGACGCTAAAACTTGAGTAACTTGACTATAGCCTGTTCTAAATGTTCTAACAGGGCTTTTCATAAATTTCTTATCTTTATAAGATTGGGCACATTGTGGACATTGACAAGGCAAGGCTTTAGCTTTTTCATTATTTACTTGATAAATATACCCACTTAAATATTCAGTATTTAATTTATTATCAGGCTCAAAAGAAATCGTTCCTTTATGAGTTTGAATAAAAGCTTTAACCCAACTACCTGTAAGGCTATTTACTTCATTAAATGTAGCTGATTCTATATTTAAACTTTTATTTAGCAAAACATTGGGCCAAAAAACTATAAATTCACTATACTTTAAATATTCTGGTCTTTTATCTAAATTAAGTTCTGGCATATTTTCATATTCACGTGAAATTGGTAACATTTCAAGTGTGCCATTACTAGTAAATCTTCTTCCTCCATAGAATATAGTACCACATTCATCGCAGTATAAGGTTTGAAAAACTTTTTTACCGCCTATTTTTGTTGAGGAAGAATTTAGTACAATCTGATCCTTTTCACCGACAATGGTGTACAAATCATCCACATTTTTAAAAAATAGATGAAAGCGTATTCGTGGAAGGTTTCCTTTAACAGCTATATACTTTTTGTCGTCATAAATAGCTCTTAATTTCAATAAACCTTTTATTGCTGTATAATCATACTCATCACCAAATAATTTTGTATTTACCTCAGATAAGCTTAAAGTATGCTTACCTTCAATATTTTCAAACCCTTTTAGGATGGTATTTTTGATTTGGTTCGTCTTTTTAAATAAAAAATCATTGCCAAATATCTCATTTGCAAGTTCTTCATCTGATTTTTCTTGATTAACTTGTTCACTTTCGCTATAGAAGTTTTTTAAAAGTTCTTTAGGGATAATGGATTGATCTAGCTCTTCATTGAAGCGTTCTTCTTTAACAATTTTAAAGTGTGAAGTGAAATCCATTCCAAAAAAATCGGTGATGTATTTTTTAGAGTCTTCATCGTTTGGGTCTAAGGAGGCAGAACTTGCTAGAATTCTCAACTGATGATGTCCTGGATATAATCCTAAACGATACTCTACAAGCTTTAGTAATAAAGCTAACTCTGTACCTGAACTTCCTCTATTTAAGTGAAGCTCGTCAACTATTAAATGAAATATATTATTATCTTTATCCTCTTCAAGCCATTCTTTAGTTTTTACAAAAATGCTATCTTCTCTATTTCTCATTAACATTATATTGAGCATAGAGTAGTTAGTAATGAAAATATCAGGAGGTGTCTCTTGCATATCATATCTCGATAATAACTCACTGCCTCCTACTTTTTGAGAAGTGTATATAATATCTTCAATTTCATCCTGGGTAAGATTACCACTCGTAATGACTTCATTTATCTTATTCCAATAAAGTAGTATCTCATTTAATTTTTCCCTAAGTTCATTATGTTTTTCCTGACTATTAATTTCTGATGAAATAGGCGTTGCTCCATTATACTGGCCAAAATATATCCTATGATTTTTACAAAATTCACTATAAAATCTTTCTGCTTCCTTAGAATCCAAAGCCTTTCTTAACCTAGTCATTTGGTCATCAACTAAGGCATTCATTGGATATAAAATAATTGCTTTTATTGAAGCTTTTCTAATTGATTTTTCTCTTTGAGGCTTGGCCGTATAATGAGCAGTGCCTTTTTTTGTATGTCCTGTTGGAAAATTAAACCAATTGTATTCAGAAATTTCTTCAGGTGTTTGCTTCCAATTCGAAATATTTTTAGCCAAATAAGCAAAGAGTGGCAATAAAAAGGCTTCTGTCTTTCCAGATCCAGTTCCTGTAGTTATAATACAGTTTTTACCAAGTGCATAATTTTTTATCATATCAATTTGATGTTGATATAATGGAAAATTTCCTACCAAGCCGGCCAAACAGAATTCCTTGTACAATTTTAATTCTTCTTGGTTAGAAAAATAATTTGTACCATCCATTTTAATAATTTCTTCAAGTTTTAAATCCGAAATTTTTTTGCCAGAGGAGGGATAAGGTTTTATTAACTCCAAATAAGGTTCTTGTGCCAATACATTATTTTTATCCTTTCCTTCAGGTAGATATTCTTTTTTTCGCTTTAATTTTAAATCTGAATCATCAATTGAAAAAGCAGTATTTATATATTTAAAATACTGTTCTTTTAGATTTTCATAAATAGCTATTGGGTCATTCATGCTCATAATATTATTTTTTTTAAAAATGTTCTTTTAAAAACATCTTCAGTTATATCTAAATTTAGTTTCTCAAAAATTTTTTTT
>JAFMBQ010000554.1 GCA_017858365.1 Algoriphagus sp.
AGAAATACTACCATTACCTTAAGAGATTCGCCGGATGCCCGTTTGGAGGATATTGCGGCGATCGCCAATAAAAGTGATAAGGATTTGCCAAGTCTAAGTTTAGCCCTTTTACCCGCTGTATTTCCTTTAGTTACTATTTGCATACGATCTGCTGTGGAAGCGTTTCATACATCCGATGCACCCTTGACTTCCTCTGGTTTTTTAAATGGAATTATGGAAGTGGTTTTGTTTTTTGGGGATAAAAATATTGCTTTATTTATGGGAGCTGTATTTGCTCTTTTGGTTTTAGCCTATCAGAAAAAAAGCGATAAATCAGCGATGACGGCTTTTACCCAAAATGCATTGATGACAGGTGGAGGTATTATTCTAATAACAGCAGCAGGCGGTGCCTTTGGGGGTATGTTACAACAAACGGGTATTAGCGGTCGAATTGCTGACTTGACAAAAGATTATCAAATGGCGCTGATTCCATTGGCTTTTTTTATAACTGCAGTGGTCAGAACAGCTCAGGGATCAGCCACAGTAGCCTTAATTACTGCAGCAGGCATTTTGGCTGGTATGGCACAAAATGCAAATTTGGGCTTTCATCCGGTTTATTTATGCCTGGCCATTGGTGCTGGAGCAAAACTGATACCCTGGATGAATGATTCCGGATTTTGGATCATGTGTAAAACCAGTAATTTAACTGAACAGGAAGCCATGAAAACCATTGCACCCATGCAAACTATAATGGGTCTGTCAGGTCTTGTTTTGACGATGATTGCCGCTCATTTTTATCCAATGGTTTAATTATATTTTATTATTTATCTTTTAATCAATTTTCTTTAACCACAAATTTACTTGTGCCATGAAACGTAGGAATGTACTTAAAACAATATCTGTTGGTGCCATTTTACCATCCATATTTGGAGCTAAACAAGCTATGGCTAACCCTGGCCTTAATCCTGAAAATCTGCCTAAACAAAAGGTTTTAATGAAAGTGGGTTGTCAATCTGGTGGCACAACCATTGAAAATCTGGAATTTAAAGCACGTCATGGGGTTTATAATATAGATGGCGGTATGCCTAAATTTATTGAAGGAAAAGGTTGGGATTTAGATGATTCCCTCGCAAAACGAGATGCATGTGAAAAATATGGTATCAGCCTTGATGCCTATCACTGGCCATTAACTTCTGCGGGCATAGATAAACAACTTTTACCAAATATTATGTTAGGTAAAAGTCCTGAACGGGACCGGGAGATTGAAATGCTTCAACAGATGATTCAGGTTGCAGCCAAATCAGGGATTAAAGTATTGAATTACAATACAACCATTCTTCCAGTATTACGCACCACTAAAACAATTGACCCCGATAGAGGCAATGCCGAGTATTCCACCTGGAACTATGCGGAAGCTCTGAAAATGAACCAACCCAAAACGGTGGCGGGCGATGTATCTATTGAGCAGATTTTTGAACGTATCACCTATATGCTGGAACGTTGTTTGCCCGTTGCGGAAGAATACAAGGTTAAATTGGCAAACCATATCGCCGATCCTCCGGTACCAGCTGCTTACAGAGGCATCATACGTTGGAATAGTCCTGAAGTTTTCGAAGGAATGAAACGATTTGCTAATCTTTCCAAAAGCCCTTATCATGGCTTTAATTTTTGTATAGGTTCCATTGCAGAAGGCTTAAAAGACCCCAAAAATGATATTTATCCAATCATAAAATATTTTGGGGACCGTAAACAAATTTTTAATGTTCACCTAAGGAATATTAAAGGTGCTTTCAATAATTTTATGGAGGTTTATCCTGATAATGGCGAAATGAATTTCTTTCAGGTGATACGAGCCTTACGTGATGTCGGTTTTGATGGAATGATTATGCCGGATCATGTGCCTCATCATCATTCAGAAGGTTCTCAAAACCAGGCCTTCTCCTTTTGTTATGGCTATATCATAGCCATGCTACAAGCGCTTTCAGATGAAGGGGACAATTGAAATTAAATAAATGTTAATCCTAAAATAATCATGGAATTATCAAAAATCAAATCAGCCCTCGAAGATGGCTTATTGTCATTCCCGATCACTGATTTCAATGAAAATGGTGAATTTAGTGCCGATACTTATGCAGATCGTATTGAATGGTTTGTAAACAATGACGTTTCTTCCATTTTCGTAGCCGGCGGTACCGGAGAATTTTTCTCATTATCTGCCAGTGAATATGAGCAAATCATTAAAGTATCTGTTGAAACAACTGCAGGTCGTGTACCCGTAATTTCCAGTATAGGCAGAAGCATTCCAGAGGCTATTTCTTTTGCTAAAATGGCTGAAAATGCCGGGATCGATGCCCTTTTATTTTTCCCTCCATATTTAACAGAATGTCCTCAGGAGGGCGTTTTTGAATATGCCAAAACCATCCTGAATAATACTGCTTTGCCTGTCATTTATTATAATCGTGGAAATGGTATTCTATCCGCTGAATATATCAAAAAATTAGCTGATACGTGTCCAAATTTGATTGGTCTGAAAGATGGTACTGGTAACATGCAAGATTTGAATGATACGATTAAGACCGTGGGAAACCGACTTTCTTATATTGGCGGTGTACCAACGGCTGAAATCATTTCTGAAGCCTATTTATCCATTGGGGTAAATACTTATTCTTCAGCCGCTTTTAATTTTGTGCCTGAATTGGCGAATAAATTTTATAAAGCCTTACGGGCAGGGGATCATTCAACGGTAAAAGAAATAACCCAGAAATTTTATATTCCTTTAGTTCGCTTAAGGGGTAAAAAGAACGGGTATGCTGTCAGTCTAATTAAGGCTGGAGCGAAAATTATCGGCAGAAGTGCAGGTGATGTTCGTCCCCCTTTGGTGATGCCTACGCCCGAGCATTTTCTTGAACTGGAGAATATCATCAGAGCAAATAGCTGAAATTTTAATTTGAAGTGAAGAATGGATAAGGATTTTAAAGAAATCGGCCATATTTTAGTTGCGTCCGAAAGTGCTAGTAAATTATATTCTCATTATTCTGGCAAGCAAAAAGCTGATTTCTTAAGACAAATAGCTTTAGAGATTGATCATCTTGGAGATAATTTAATTGAAACAGCTGCCAATGAAAGTCATTTGCCTCTGGCTCGATTGACAGGAGAAAGGGCCAGAACAACAGGTCAATTGCGACTTTTTGCCGAATATCTGGAA
>JAFMBQ010000555.1 GCA_017858365.1 Algoriphagus sp.
AGCTTTCCGGCATTTGTTATAGATTCCTTTAGATTTTGCGCTAGCAAGACCTTATTTACTCCTTCCCGATTAAAAATGGACAACGTCACCGAGTTGTTGCCATTAATACGATAAAAACTACTTGGCTCTGCTTCTTCTAACGTAACTTTTGCCACATCTTTTAACCTAACAGGAAGTCCATCCACTTGGCGGATCATCAGATTTTCCAATTGATCCATCTCCTTCAGCGAGCGATCCACCTGCACAAAAAGTGTCTCTCCTTTGGTATTGAGAACTGCACCAGGAAATTCCCGCCCAAAAGCCTGATTGATTTTCGAATTCAAATCGCTTCGAGTCACCCCAAAAGCTTGCATTTTCTGAATATCAAAGGTCACGAAAAGCTGCAAATCATTTGCTCCACGAACAGAAACTTCCTCCACCTCTTCAAACTTTGTCAAAGCGGGTTTCAAAATATCTTCTGCTATTTTTTTGATTTCAAAAGAAGCAAAAGGCCCGTTAACACTGTAAGTCAAAATTGGAGTTTTGACGTCATTTCGCACTTCCGTAGTCTGAGTGACCAAGGGATAGGAAACTCGCTGATCGAGCTGGGGATAAACCTGCCTGATCATGGAGCTCACCTCAAATTTCTTGAGCTCCATATCTGCTTTCTTGTCAAAAGTGAGCATGATCGAGCCCTGATCATAATTGGAAACCGAGGCGATTTTCTTCAGTTCCGAAAGTCTGGAAAAAGAACCTTCCAATGGAGAAGTCGCCAGCTTCTCAACAATCTCAGGGGAAGACCTAGGAATTGTATAGGAAATTCTCAAAACCGGTTCACGATCTCGAGGATTCAAATCCACCGAAAGCAAAGGAATGACTGCAAATCCACAAATGGAAAGCAAAACAAAGAAAATCAGAATCCTAAAAGGGGTCATATTAGCTTTGTTTTAGTTTTGACTTTGGTACAAAAAACCAATACGCAAGCGGCACAAAATACAAGGCAGTCAAGGTACCTATTGTCAATCCTCCGATCACTGCTTCCACCAATGGCCGCTGCAAATCCGCTCCCAATCCACTGCTGAAAATAATCGGAATCAAAGCCAAAATAGTTGTAATCGAAGTCATCAGAATCGGCTTCAACCGGATCTGACCCGCACGATGTAACGCCATTTCCAAGGCTTGCTCCCCATTGATATCATCAGATTCTACATACACTAATCGAAGGCGGTTGATGGTGTCGATTTTCAAAATCGCATCATTCACCATGATCCCAAGCATCACTACCAAGCCGATGGCAGACATCACATTAAGTGAAGAACCTGCCAGCCAAAGGACCAGTAATGCGCCGCCAATGCCCAAAGGAAGCGTAAAGACTACAATCAGCGGTTGGACGAAACTCTCAAATTGTGCAGCTAGAATGAAATATAAAAGCAAGACTGAGATCAGTAAGATCCAGATCAATTGTTGGATATTTTCCCGGTCTTTGAAATATTGGCCGACGATGTCTATTCCTAAGTTTTTATCCTGGCCCCAACGGAAAAATTCGCTCGCTTTCTCATCTGGGTTTTCCATAGTCACCAGGGCCGACTGATAGATTCCACCCTTGTCTGCGGTCACATACTTGTACTGATCCTCATATCGAAAATCCACAAATTCCTCTAAGATATACGAAGTAGAATCCGAGGCATAGACCCGTGTATTCCGTAGCAAGTCCTCAAAACGGTCTTCCGGCTCTTTCAGCCGAATTGGAGTGATTTCACCAAACCGACGAATATCCGTAATAGTGAAACTTCCAAAAAGCTTTGAAAGCTGCTCCTGAATGGTATTTACTGAAATTTGATAGGTAGCCAAGCGATCAGCCCGCAGGGTAAAAACTACAGAGGCTTCCTTTTGCAAGCCCGGCCCTCGCTCCCATTCAGAAATTGGGAATTGACTGAGCCAAGGATCCATTTTCTTGTCTGGCACTGGCTCTTTTGCGGTCAAATCCTTCCACCTAACCTCGTAATAAGGCATGGAGGAATTGAATAACTGGTCAAATGCATTGGGAGCATCCCCCAAAGTGAATGCTGCATCAGGATAATTTTCTGTGAGGAATGCTGCTAATTCTGTCACGGAGGATTCCTTTTCTCCTACCGTGGAAAAGAGAAAATAAAGGAGCGATTGCTGAATCGAGTTCTCACCATCGAAAAGCAAAAACTGTCTCACCCCTACATCTGCTTCGGCTTGCATATAGTCTCCTTCCAAGACTTTCATCAGCCGGACTACCCGGTCTCGATTTTCCAAAGCAGAAATCGGCTCGTTCCAATCCACTTCCAGCGTAGCGTCCAATTTCTCAATCTCAGGAAGACCCTCAGTTTTCAATACCTGACTGATCAGCAAACCCAAAGGAATTAGAATCGCGAAAACTGTTAGAGATAACTTTCGCTTTGCTGTGATTGTACGATAGCCAAACTCATACAAATCCAAAACTTTAGAGAAAAACGCTCCTTCTTTGCCATCATCTACTTTCTTGCTTTTGGAGAAAAGGAGAAAATAAAGCATGGGAAGCAGGATAAATGCCACCGCCAGCGAAACCGAAAGAATCGCTGCAACGGCAACCGCCTGGTCATAAAATAAAGCACCTGAAATTCCGCTCAGAAATACCAGTGGCACAAATACCGCCAGAGTTGTGAGCACCGAGCTTATCAATGCTCCCATGACCTCTTCCACACCTTCCACGCATGCCTCGAAAATCGGAAGTCCAGTTTCCCGCTTGCGGGTAATATTATCCAAGACGATAATCGCATTATCGATCAGCATCCCGATTCCAAGAGCAAGCCCGGAAAGGGAAATAATATTGATGGAAATATTAAAAAAGTAGAACACCAAAAAGCTGATTAGGAGCGAAGAAGGCAAACTCACTCCAATGATAAGGGGCAGACGGTAATCCTTCATAAAGAGGAACAACACGCCAAATGCGAAAATCCCTCCGAAAAGCAGAGAAGTTTGAAGATTGGAAATGGCGGCATTCAGAAGATTGGATTGATCTTGTGTCAACTCAAATTCTACCTGAGGATAGTCGGTTTTGAAGAGTTCCAAAGCAGTTTTCAGCTCTGGAATCAATTCATTCATTTTTGCAGAGGCTTGCTTATGCACCGTGATGACCAGCTTCTTTTTCTCCAAAGAGGTGGTATCCAAGCATTTCCTTGGAAGCATAGCT
>JAFMBQ010000556.1 GCA_017858365.1 Algoriphagus sp.
CTAATTGATCACGTGATTTCAGGAGGAGTAGATTACTTGGTAGTACTTGGGACCACTGGAGAGACGGCTACTTTGACTAGTCCAGAGAAAAAAATGGTGATAGAAGCCTGTATTCGCTATTCATCAGGTCGAGTCCCTGTCATGCTAGGGATCGGAGGCAACAATACTCAGGCCGTCATTGAAGAAATTCAATCCATCGATTTTGCAGGTATATCTGCCATTCTTTCCGTGAGCCCCTATTACAATAAGCCTTCACAGGCTGGAATCATCGCACATTATCAGGCTATAGCAGACATCGCTCCAGTTCCAGTGATGCTCTATAATATTCCGGGACGGACCATGTCCAATATGACCGCTGCGACAACTTTGACCCTAGCGCAGCATCAAAACATTTTTGGAATGAAAGAAGCCAGCGGTAATCTGGAGCAATGCATGCGCATCTCGGCAGGAATGCCAAAAGATTTTCTATTGGTTTCTGGAGATGATCTGATGACCAAGGCCATGAAAAGTATCGGAGGCTCAGGTATTATTTCCGTCTTGGCAAACGCACTTCCAGCGACTTTTCAAAAAATTAGCCATGGTACAGATCAAGAGCAGTTGAAAGCTACTTTTTCACTTTTAGAACTCAGTGAATTGATGTATCTAGAAGGTAATCCGGTTGGAGTCAAAAATCTTCTGAAGCATATCGGAATCTGCGGAGACCAAGTCCGCCTCCCTATGCTCAAAGCCACAAAAGGTCTGAATGATCAAATTAAAGCTTCATTTGATCAAATTTAAGCAGTATGAATCCTAAATCCATTGTAGAACTGAATCGGGTTATTCAAGACACACTTGAAGCTAATCTTGAACCAGTTTATTGGGTAATCGGAGAGATTTCGGATTTACGATTGGCTCCTCAGGGACATGCTTATTTTGAATTAGTAGAAAAACAAGGCAATCAAGTCTTAGGTAAAATCAAGGCAAATCTATGGCAATTCACCTACCGTACGGTCGCTGCACGATTTGAATCAGTAACCGGAAGCGGGCTTAAAAATGGAATGAAAGTGCTTGCTCAGGTAGCAGTGAATTTTCATCCACTTTATGGCTTGAGCGTTAATGTCAAAGATATTGACCCTTCATTTTCCTTGGGTGAACGAGCGAGACTGCGGCAGGAAACCTTGGATAAATTAACCCAAGAGGGTCTCTTACGACTAAATGCAAGACATACACTCCCCACAGTAATCCAAAAAATAGCGATCATCAGCAGTCCAAGTGCAGCCGGATATGGAGATTTTGTGAATCAAATCGAGTCAAATTCAGAAAACTATAAAATCTACCATAAGCTTTATCCCAGCACCATGCAGGGCAATGAAGCTGTTTCTAGCATTATAGCAAGTTTGATTCGGATTTTTGAAGAGCTAGAAAAAACCAAACCCGATGTGGTCATCATTATCAGAGGAGGTGGCGCACAACTTGACTTGGATTGCTTTGATGATATTCGTTTGGCAATCGCAATCGCGAAATTTCCACTTCCCGTAATTACAGGAATTGGACATGAGCGAGATGAGACTATTGCTGATCTGACCGCTCATACCCGCTGCAAGACTCCAACTGCAGTTGCTGAATTTATTTTGGCCAGCTTCCGGGAATTTGAGGAAAACTTAAAACTATCCTTGACCCGATTGGATCGATCTACTCGACTTCAATTAAAAAATGCTGAATCACGAATCAATCAAGTTGGCTTGCAAATCAAATCAAGCACTACAAATAGCCTGAAGCTTGCTCAAGAGCAAGTGCGAACGAGATCCGCTCAAATTCATTTTGCGGGGAAAAATCTCGTACGAGTGCAACAAACTTCTTTGGAGAATAGCGAAAAATCAATCCTGAAAGCTATGAATCAACTGATTCGTAGTCAAGAGCAACTCCTAAACTCCAAGCTGAGTTTACTGAATCAATTGGACCCAGTCGCAACTCTAAATCGGGGGTATAGCAGAACTGAGCTAAACGGAGTACCCCTTGGGTTAAGTTCTCCACAGATTGGACAGGAAATAGTCACTCATACCAACACCCAAAAAATAGCAAGTACCATCACTAAAATCGAGGCAAAATGACTGAGTTAACTTATACCGACGCAATGAATCGACTGGAGTTGATTCTTAGTGAATTAGAAGAAGGAAAGAAAAGCGTGGATGAGCTCTCCGCACTTGTAAAAGAAGCTGCCGAATTAGTGAAATCTTGCCGAAAGAAGCTGAAGAGCACAGAAGATGAGATTGCGAAAGCTTTTGAAGACTCCTGAAAACTAGTAAGACTTACTAAGTCCAGGACTTTGAGTCCTAATTGAAATTAAGCTTAACCGATTGGCATATTTGTTGCCAATTTCTAAAAAAGCGATACCCTAGATAAGTTTTCCTCAGGTAATTTTAATATGTCTAGAATAGTAATAATACCAATATTTTTATTTTTCATGATCCTTACCGGCACATTGTCTGGTCAGAGTTTCTATCAGGAACGGGTGTCGAGAAACCATATTCTGACATTCGGAGTAGGCCCTTCTTTCGCTTATCTGGATAATGGAGGTCAATATCGCGCATGGAATTTTGAAATTAAACCTTCAATTTCCGCCGCATATACTAAAAAATTAAATGCAAGATTTGATCTTCGAGGAACAGCCGGTGTTCAGTGGCTTTCAAGTGGAGGCAACCCCAGTATAGGACTCCAAAATAATTGGACTGAAAATGAAGCTGCTTTTACTACTAATGGATCGGTAATTTATTTAGATATAATGCCAAGTATGAATCTCATTGCATTCGCCAATCATATGAACCGGAGCAAAATTAATCTTTATGGGGGTTTTGGTCTTGGTATGATGGTTGCAAACACGAAGCAGACCAAAAGCTTCAATAGAGAGGAGAAACCTTCTAAGGAAAGTATCAGTTCCGCTTATATTCCACTGCGAGCAGGTCTGAGTTTTACATTGGGTCCTTATTCAGATATTGCCGGTGAAGGAACTATGTTTTTTACTTTCACTGATAACCTTGAAGGAAATGTAGGTTTCAATAAATATGGCGATCATCTAGCCCAAGCTCAAATAGTCTATCGCAGGTATTTTATCCCCAGAAGTAAAAAAGATTAGAAATACCAGTCAACATAAAATTCTAAAAGAGAAAGGTCAGCAATTGCTGACCTTTCTCTTTT
>JAFMBQ010000557.1 GCA_017858365.1 Algoriphagus sp.
TGATGTCCTTTTGACTGTAAAGAAGGCATATTTTGGAGTTTTGGTGAATAAAGAACGAATCAAACTGGCAGAGTCAAATCTTGCTCGGATCGATTCGCTTTTGGAAGAAACCAAAGCTATCTATGAGGCAGGATTAGCGGAAAAAATCGATGTGTCACGAATACAAGTACAGCGTAACAATACTTACACCCAAGTAGAGCGCAGCCGAACTGCCTATGAGATCAGTAAGCAATTGTTGAAAATCCAAATGGGGCTACCAAGGGATTATGATGTCTTGATCACAGAAACTTTAGCTGAATTAAATCCTGTAGATCAGCTGAATCAATTGCTGACTATGGAGGGTATGCCTAGAGTGGAAGTCAACCAACTGGAGAAAAACTTGGAACTCGTAGGTCTGGACTTGAGAAACAATACGGTACAATACATGCCCAAAATCACATTCAATGCTAACTATCAGCGCTCAGGAGCAGGAAATGCGCTTAATACGGTCTATGATTCTCGTAATTGGTTTAGTAGCTCCTTATTAGGGGTGAACATGCAAATCCCGATTTTCGATGGCTTTTTGAAGAGTTCAAAGATCCAACGAAACCGAATCCAACAAGATCAATTGGAGAATCAGCGCTTATTCCTAGATGATAATATTTCGCTTGAAATCTACCAAGCACGAACGAGCCTGAAGAATGATTTGAATATCCTGGAGGTGCAAAGAGAGAACATGGCCTTGGCTCAAGAGGTTTATGATATCTCCAAAATCAAATACAATGAAGGTGTGGGATCTAATCTAGAAGTGGTCGAGGCAGATGCTGCCTTAATCGAATCAGAAATTAATTACTTATCCGCTCTTTATGATGGCTTGATTGCTAAAGTTGATTTAGAAAAAGCGCTAGGAATTTTGAAATATGAGATTGAAAACTAAACCACCTGTTTCCTGTTCAGAAAAAGGAATCCACCAACTAATTATTAACAAACACATGAAATCACTAGCTAAATTTTTACCCATAATCGCTCTTTCCTTTTTTGCAGTTGCTTGCGCAAAAGAGGAGGGAGTTGAAGCTAAAAAGCTCGAACTACAGGAGCTTAAAGCTCAGTTGAATGAAATCAATACAAACATCAAATCGTTGGAGACCGAGATAGCAACGCTGGATCCTGAATTTGCGAAGCAAAATAGAAAGTCAATCCTAATCACTACAGCAACTGCCCGTAAGGGGAGATTCGAGCACTATGTAGAGGTGACTGGCTCAGTGCTGTCTAAAAAGAATGTGAGTATTAGTGCAGAGACTTTAGGAAGAATTCTTACTGTACCTGCTGTCGAAGGAATGTATGTGGAAAAAGGAGTAATTCTTGCCACCATTGATTCAGAATCCATGCAACGAAATATTGATGAGATTCAGAATTCCTTATCTCTTGCCAAGACTTTATTTGAAAAGCAGGAACGTCTTTGGAACCAACAGATCGGTACAGAAGTACAATACCTAGAATCCAAAAATAGAGTAGAAGGATTGGAAAGAAACCTTGCTTCTTTAAAAACCCAATTAGCTAAGGCAGTGATTCGCGCTCCATTCTCAGGTACAGTTGAGACGGTGAATGTGAGGTTAGGAGAGTTGGTTCAGCCTGGTATGCCTATGTTTCAATTTGTGGGGGTTAGTGACTTATTTATTGAGGCTGATATTTCGGAGTCTTATGTAGGAGTTCTGGACCGAGGTGATTCTGTAGATGTGAGCTTTCCTTCGATCGCTAAAGATCTGAAAACAAAAGTATCCTCCGTCGGAGCGATCATTAATCCTAACAATCGAACTTTCAAGGTAGAAGTGGTTCTACCAAGGATAGCTAGTTTGAAACCAAACATGATTTCCGTTTTGAAGATTCAAGATTATGAGTCCAATGATGCGGTGATCATTCCAAGTCATTTGATCTTAAGTGATAATAGAGGCGATTATGTTTTCACTGTAGTAGATGGAATAGCGAAAAAGACCTATGTCAAAAGAGGAAAGACTTTCAACCAAGAAGCTGAAGTTATGGAAGGCTTGAATGGTGGAGAAACTCTTGTAGATAAGGGATTTAGAGAAGTAGGAGATAATTTCAGCGTGAACATAGCTCAATTATAAATCATGTCAGATCAACAAAAGAATTATAAAATAAGAGAATTTGGACTGTCGAGTCTGAGTGTGGATAATTCCACCTCAGTGGTGATTCTTACCCTGATCATTTCGGTTTTGGGCTTGAGCGCCTATAGATCGATGCCCAAAGAAAGCTTTCCGGAAATAGTTATTCCTACGGTTTATGTGGGTACTCCCTATCCCGGTAATTCTCCTGTGGATATGGAGAATCTAATCACCAGACCGATAGAGAAAGAATTGAAGTCATTGAATAATGTAAAGGACATTAAATCCACCTCTGTCCAAGATTTTTCCTCCATAGTTGTTGAATTCAATCCAGGAGTAGAAATCGCCAAAGCGATTCAGGATGTCAAAGATGCAGTTGATAAATCTAAGAGTGAACTTCCAACTGATTTGGATCAAGATCCGAATGTAGTGGAGGTCAATACCTCTGATTTCCCGATCATGAACGTGAACATTTCCGGTAATTATTCTGAAGCGGAATTAAAAAAGTTTGGAGAGTATTTGGAGGATGAGATCGAGAAACTGCCAGAGATTTCCAAAGCAAATCTCGCAGGAACGGTTGAGCGTGAAATTCAAATCAATGTGGATCCATATAAAATGGAAGCTGTTGGGGTGAGTTTTGGAGATATCTCAGGTGCCATTCAGTCCGAAAATGTGACTATTTCAGGCGGTAATATCATATCTGGAGATTTTCAAAGGACGCTTCGAGTAGATGGAGAATTTACAGATCCTATGCAATTACTTGATGTCATCATAAAGACTGATAATCAGAAAATCGTCTATGTACGTGATGTCGCTACGGTTAAAGATACCTACAAAGAGCGATCAAGCTATGCTAGAAGTAAAAATCTTCCCGTTGTCACTATTAACGTAGTGAAACGAAGTGGAGAAAACTTATTGAATGCATCTGATAAAATCAAGGAAATAATCCAAAAAACTAAGGCTAACAGATTCCCTCCTGATTTGGAAATCAGTATTACAAATGATCAATCGAAACAAACCAGACTTCAGGTAAGTGACTTGGAGAATTCGATCA
>JAFMBQ010000558.1 GCA_017858365.1 Algoriphagus sp.
TGAGCTTTATACCAGATTTCCAGAAAAGGACTTAATCATCCGCAACCTATGCGACCCCGCAGATACGCCAGGTTTTAGGCCAAGATCTGGAACTAAGGATCCTTGGGCTTTTCCAGGTGCGCAAGATTTTCAGGATGAATACGCTACCCCATCAGGAAGTGAAGGGTTTTTAGAGAAGCCAGACCAATGGCTCACTCGATTGAAAGCAGATGTGGTGATCGGTTTCTTTGGCTTCAATGAATCTTTTCAGGGAAAAGCAGGTCTAGATAATTTCAAAGCTGAACTGGATGCTTGGATCAAGCATAGCAAACGACAAAAATACAATGGTGATACCATTCCGCAATTGGCAGTGGTTTCCCCGATAGCGATGGAAGACCTTTCCGCTAAAATCGATGTGCCTGATGGGAAAGCTCAAAATGAGTTAATTGAACTTTACACTGAGGCGATGTCTGAGGTGGCCGCTCTAAATAAGGTGCTTTTCGTAAATGCTTTTACCCCAAGTCTAAAATGGTATGCCGAATCGGATTTAGATCTTACCATTGATGGATCGCAGCTTAATGCAGAGGGATATGAAAAACTTTCAAAACTCCTTGCCGACGAACTTTTTGGAGGTAAAGTGCAAGCTAATGTGGACAGGAGTTTAGTTAACGATGCGGTAATAGAAAAGAATTGGCTTTGGAAAAATGATTATAAAATCCCTAACGGAGTCCACGTATTTGGAAGAAGATATGATCCATTTGGACCTGATAATTACCCTTTTGAATTAGCGAAAATTCGCCAAATGACAGCAATTCGGGATACCGCAATCTGGATGGCGACAAAAGGTGAACTCAAAGATTTGGCAGTGGCAGATGCGAAAACCCAAGCACTTCCAGATGTTCAGACCAATTTCAACCCAGATCAAAACGGAAGTTTGGAATACAAATATGGGGAGGAAGCGCTGAAGGAAATCAAAACAGCTCCAGGCTATAAAATTGAGCTATTCGCTTCCGAATCAGAATTCCCGGATCTAGCAAATCCCGTCCAGCTTTCCTTTGACAATAAAGGGAGACTTTGGGTAGCCACTATGCCAAGCTATCCGCATTATAAGCCAGGTGATCCGCGACCAAAGGATAAACTGATCATTCTTGAGGACACGGATAATGATGGCAAAGCTGATAAGCAAACTACATTCTCAGATGAGCTTCACATTCCGGTAGGATTCGAATTAGCAGCTGAGGGAGTCTATGTCTCGCAGGGAAATGATTTGATCTTGTTGATCGATGATGACGGAGATGATAAGGCAGACCGAAAAGAAATTTTATTGAGTGGATTTGATGATCACGATACACACCATGCGATCTCGGCTTTCACCACAGATGAATCCGGTGCAATCTATATGGCTGAAGGCGTATTTTTACATTCCAATGTGGAGACCTCCTATGGGCCAGTTCGTGCAACGAATGGTGGTTTTTACCGGTACCAACCTCAGCGCCATCAGCTCGAGCGAGTCAATCAAGTGAGTATCCCAAACCCTTGGGGAATTGCTTTTGATGACTATGGACAGAACTTCTACGCCGAAACTTCGGGCCCAAATGTAAACTGGATGCTTCCAGGATCCACTTTGCCTCGCTATGGAAATGCCAATTACAAAGGTCCAAACCTGATCGAAAAGGCCCAGATGGTCCGTCCTACATCTGGATTGGAATTCATCCATAGCCGTCACTTCCCTGATGAAGTACAGGGAGACATGATCATCAATAACACCATTGGCTTCCTCGGTACCAAGCAACATGAAATGGTGGAAGACGAAGTTGGTTTTCATACTAAATTCCGTCAAGACCTTGTCTATTCTACAGATCGGAATTTCCGTCCAGTTGATATGGAATTTGCGCCAGATGGTTCACTCTATATCGTGGATTGGCACAATATCCTGATCGGACACATGCAGCACAATGCCCGGGATCCACTTCGAGACCATGTCCATGGAAGAATTTACCGCGTAACTTACCCAAGTAGACCTTTAATTGCGCCAGCTAAAATTGATGGAGCAAGCATCCCAGAATTACTTGAAAATCTAAAATTACCCGAATACAGAACTCGCTACCGCACCCGTCGTGAATTGCGTGGAAGAGAAAAAGCTGACGTTACCGCAGCAGTAAAAAACTGGGCAGCAAACTTGGATCAAAATGACCCTAATTATGAGCATAATCGACTAGAAGCTCTTTGGATGACTTGGGGAGCGAATCAAGTGGATCAGGAACTTCTACATCAACTTGCAAAATCATCCGATCACCGGGTTCGTGCTGCTGCCACTCGAGTGGTACGCTATACCGGTCATCAAGTCAAAGATCAGGATGCGCTACTGATGGCAGCTGCCAAAGATCCAAATGGTCAAGTACGAATCGAAGCAATCGTGGCAGCCAGCTGGCTTTCGAGAGAAAAAGGCCTGCCAATTCTGGAAGAAGCTGAAAAGCAACCACAGGATGACTTGTGGATCAAAGGCACACTGGAAACAGCCGTGGCTCATTTGAATGGACTTTCGGTAACTCAGAAAAAGGAAGAAGATATCAAGTCCTCCTTGACTGGTTCGGATCGGGAGTTATTTATCCTTGGTAAGGAAATCTATGCTCGTGAGGGATTCTGCTCCACTTGCCATCAATCCGATGGAGGCGGACTTTCAGCTTCCCAATTCCCTCCCCTTCGAGGCACGCCCTGGGTAACTGGCAGTCCAGAGCGAATGATCAAGATTGTATTAAAAGGAATTATGGGCGAAATGGAAGTGGCTGGCAAAGTCTATCCTGGTCAAGTACCCATGACTCCCTATGAAGGGATGTTGGATGATACCGAAGTGGCAGCAGTCTTAACTTATGTGCGAAACTCCTTTGGAAATAATGCATCGCCAGTATCGCCAGATTTAGTCAAAAAAATCAGAGAAGAAATCAAGGATAAGCAAGACTTCTGGAATGCTTCAGAATTGTTGAAGATTCATCCGATGGAGAAGTGATTGGAATATTAAGATTGGAAGATTGAAAAATTGTGAGATTAGAAAGATTGAGAGAATGGGAGATTTAGATACCCCCCTTTTCTAAGTGAGGATTAGATTTTTCTAGCCTTATGGGTTGAGAGTGTTCAGTTAAGTGTGTCTGCTAATTTTACAAATAGATGACAAAGAAA
>JAFMBQ010000559.1 GCA_017858365.1 Algoriphagus sp.
CGGTTTTTGCATCCCATACAATCGCAAAAATATCACCCCCGATCCCACAACTTGCAGGTTCTACCAGTCCTAAAACTGCATTGGCTGCAATTGCGGCATCCATCGCAGAACCTCCTTTTTTCAGAATGTCCAAGGCTACCTGCGTAGCAAGCGGCTGACTGGTTGCAGCCATGCCATTTCTAGCTAGGATTTCTGACCTGGTTGTAAATGTCTTTCCAGTCAGACGATCTTGAGCAGAAAGTTGACCAACAAGAGAAATGAGAAATAGAAGAGAGAAAAGCTTTTTCATGGGAATGAGTTATTAAGACTTCAAATTAATAAAAATTACCCAGTGCCATTTTGGCAATTTTGAGGTCTGCGAAATAACGATTTAAAAGGTTAGATAGGAAGGTCTAAAATGACTTGAATGTATTAACTGAATGAATAGCGATTGGTATTCAAAAAGCTAGAGTGCAGAATAAATGATGGCAGCTCCAAAAATAAAAGCCAGCGGACTAATTAATCTAACCTGTACTGGTTTCAATATTCCAGCCCATTTCATGGAATAGGCATAGTGATATTTTCTGGGAACAAAATATAGAACAAGCGATGTGACGATCATAAACCAGCCGAAGAGCTTGAGGACTTCTGGAAATCTAGAATACGGTGAATAAATGACGAAAGCGATCGCTGGTATCAGGCGGATCGTGATTTCTGCGTAATTGATAAGGTTCGTACTACCAGCTTTCTGGAGTGTGGCGAGCGCTTTTTCGGGGTTAAGGAGCATCAAAACCCCAACAGAAATGATGAAAATACCGAATAGAATGACGACAAACTGAGCGAGTATAATCATTTTCTAGCTTTCCATTTAATTGGGATCACTTCATGCCATGCATTAGTAGGCCGGTCTTTTGGGTATCCATTTTCAGCGCGGTATTTTTTCCGAGCTTCCGTGTAATCCCACCAGTTTTTGGTGATTTTCGGATTTCTAGCAAAATCGACGATCAATCTAAACTGGTCTTCCACACAGGGATCCGTCCAATGGCCTTTCTTTCGCTCATATTCCTCGAGCAATTTTGCGCCATCTTTAAGCTTCAATTCTTCCAATGAATGATAACCAAGGAAAATGAGGTCTTCTGCAAACTTGATTCCCACTGATGGTACAGTTTGGAATTCAGCTAAAGCAAAAAGGGTTTTCACTCGATCTGAACTTACATCTAAAATCACTTCTAATTCATCCGCAGCCAAATCCAAAATCTCTGAAATCTTGATTTTAGCTTTCCGAAGGTTCTTTCGCTCCGCTAGATTTAGGTTGAGTTTAGGAGTGGATTTTTTCTTCATTACTTTAAAATAATAATAAAGAAGATACAGAAGTCAATTTAATAGGGTGAAGGGAGGGTTTTCTCTTTAAAAAAACAAACCCAGCCAAAATGAGCTTGACTGGGTTCGAGTTTTTTGAATTTAACATGTTCAGGAATTATCCCCCCATAGTAAACCCATCACGATAGGTTCTCGTCACGAATTGATTGGCTTCCTCCAGATTGGTGATTCGAAGGTTTTCACCGTCCCAAAGGAGTTTCTTTCTTCCAAAGAATTCTGCCTGACCTTTACTGTTTTCTCGGCGAAGCATGTAGCTACGAATAGCAAGATTTCCCATCAACACCGTCTCGGTCATCGGACCTGCATAGTCGAAAGAGGAAGTCAATCCTTTATGTTCTGCACTTCCGAATCCTGCCTTGCAAGCATCTACCCAAAGTCTCTGATGTCCATATTCAGATTCCATATTGTCTTCTGTTTGAGGGCCCATTTCTTTAGTGCCGTCATTTAAGTAGAGTTTTGGTTGAAGCGGAGAAGAGTCATTGATATTGGTGGAAATGATTCCTTTGTCACCGATGATCAATACTCCATTGGCTGATCCACTACCTCCGATATCATCGTCAGCTGGAATAATATCGGGGTGGGAAGGCTTGATTCCGCCATCACTCCAAGTCATCTCGATAGGAGACTTACTCTTAGAAGTGGCTGCAAAATGCAAGGTGATAAATGAGGAAGCTGGGCATCCCTCTGGATTATAATCAGGTGTCCACATTTTCGAGAAGACAGTACCAACGCTACATTCCGCATCGGTTGGGTATTTTAATCCTAAGGTACGGAATGGGATATCAATCAAATGGCATCCTACATCTCCAAGTGCGCCTGTTCCGTAATCCCACCAACCTCTCCAGTTGAATGGATGAAGATTCGGAGTAAATGGTATCTCAGGAGCTGGACCTAGCCAAAGATCCCATTGCAAGGCATCTGGCTTGGATCCTGTGTCTGCTGCAGGAAAAGGTCCTCCCTGAGGCCAAACCGGACGATTAGTCCAAACTTGTACTTTTGAGACTTTACCGATTTTATCAGTATCAATCCACTTCTGAACGACATCTAGGTAAGGATTAGAGCCACCTTGATTTCCCATCTGAGTCACTACTTTCTGGGTCCGTGCAAGCCCAGTGAGTATTCTTGCCTCTGAGATGTTATGAGTCATCGGCTTCTGCACATAGACATGCTTACCACGATCCATTGCGTATTTCGCCGCAGGTCCATGGACATGATCAGGTGTGGATATAGTTACTGCATCGATATCAGTTTCGGTATCCAGCATTTTGCGGTAATCTGCATACAGCTTAGCATTTGGGAAATTATCTACGGAACGTTTTGCTGAACCGGAAAAGTCTACATCGCAAAGTGCAACGATTCGCTCTCGGCCTTTGACAGAAGCAAGCATGATATCACTGGCACCTTTGCCACCGGCTCCGATTGCAGCGATATTCAATTGATCAGATGGAGAAGTGAAACCTACGCCTCCAAGTACATGTCGCGGGACGATGAAAAAAGACGAAGCAATAGCCGTGTTTTTGATAAAGTCCCGGCGTGATTGATCCGAAGATACTTTTTTGGGTTGTTTCATGGGATTTGTTAATTGGATTTTTAAGAAGCTCAAAATAAGGATTAATCTCTTTCTATGCATACTGTTGCAGATTTTTTGAGAATAAATTTTCAGTAAAGAAGCGAAGCTTTTAATCTAATATTAACTATAAAAAAAGGTGTTATTTGGATTAAAAATCACTACTGTCCGAGAAACGGTTTAAAATTTAGGGGAAGCTTCGTTTGAGAA
>JAFMBQ010000560.1 GCA_017858365.1 Algoriphagus sp.
GCGATCCCATTCCTCTGTAAGATTTGAATTTTCTTCCTTCGAAAATGATCATTTCACCCGGAGCTTCTTCGGTACCTGCAAGTAATGAACCGATCATAATTGAACTCCCACCTGCAGCAATAGCTTTTACTAAATCTCCAGAATATCTGACTCCTCCATCGGCAATTACTGGCACGCCTCTATGCTTTAGCACCTCAGCACATTCGAAAACTGCGGAAAGCTGTGGGACACCTACGCCTGCAATAATTCGAGTCGTACAGATAGATCCCGGGCCAACGCCCACTTTCACTGCATCAGCTCCTGCATCAGCAAGTGCTATTGCAGCTTCCGGAGTGGCAATATTTCCTACAATTACCTCCAAATCAGGAAAAGTATCTTTGATTTTTCTGCAGGCATCTATTACTCCCTTGGAATGGCCATGTGCAGTATCGATAGATACCACATCCACTCCGGCATTTTTAAGTGCTTCTACCCGTGCCACGATATCTGCTGTCACTCCAACTGCAGCCCCTACTCGAAGTCTACCATATTCATCCTTACAGGCATGTGGCTTGTCTTTTCGTTTGAGGATATCCTTATAAGTGATCAATCCGGTCAACTTATATTCGTCATCGACGATTGGTAATTTCTCGATTTTATATTCTTGAAGAATTTCTTCAGCCTCTTCCAAGGAGACTCCTGATTTGGCTGTAATAAGCTTATCAGTAGTCATAATCTCTCGAATAGGTCGATTTTGATCTTTGATAAATCGCAGATCTCTATTCGTGATGATGCCTTTTAGAATTTTGTTATGATCTACTACCGGTATTCCCCCAATTGAAAATTCGCGCATGATAGCTTCGGCATCTCGCACAAAAGCATCAATATGAAGCGTGATCGGATCTAAAATCATCCCAGCCTGAGACCGCTTTACCTTTCTCACTTGAGCTGCTTGCTGCTCGATGGACATATTCTTATGAATAAATCCAAGACCACCTTCCAAAGCAATAGCAATTGCCAATTCAGATTCCGTTACCGTATCCATCGCAGCGGAAACCAAAGGAATATTTAATCTTATTTTCTTGGTGAGTTGGGTTGAGGTATCAGTGTCTCTGGGAAGGACTTCTGAATAACCTGGGACTAGAAGCACGTCATCATAGGTGAGTGCTTCGTAGAGGAACTTATCGGAATTTCTATTCATGGCAAATATTGGATATAGGTAACCCTATTTGCCCGTCAAAGTTATACACAAAATCTGAAGCAGGCGCAGACCCACCAAAATATATTTTGAATTGGCCAATTTAATTGATAGAAAAGACCTAAAAATTCTGAATGCTTACCTAAAATAAACTTTTCCCTTGCAGGCTGATCCACAGAACACCTGAACTTAGTAAAAAATAGACAAGCCCAAAAACCGACATCTTACGAGGTTCATTTTTGAAAAAATACCAGCCGACTAGGGACAAAACCTGTAATGCATGTAAGCCCAGAAAGTGAAAGATTCGAAGATCACCGTAGGCTTTTGCCCAACCCAAAAGGAAATAACCATCCTGTCCATCTACTGCACCTACCGTATGACTCAGTCTGCCGGCCATCAAATAACCCTCATAGCCACCGATCAAAAAAATGATTAATCCAAATTGAATTCCACGTTTGTAGCCTTTTGGAATTGTATTTAGTTTGGAAATCAAAAATAGGAGATAAATGAAGCAAAGGGAGTTGAGAAAGATCAGCATTCCCATAGTCCCGAAAATTGCACCATCGATTGGGTTGGAAATATTAAAATGAGATGTTTTGCCTAGATATGCCTGATAGCTGATCAACACTAATTCGGCTGTCAATAAAATAAATACAGTCTTCGAAATAAATTTTACCGCTTTCCTGTCGGGAATATCAGCCATAATCCAAGCAATCGTCCAAAATAAAATAGTCGTTGAGAGATAGAATTTTAAGGGTTTGTTCCAAACACTTACCCCCAATAATTCGCGTGAATCAAAAAGTGGGAGAATCGCCAGAGCGACAAAAACAACTAAGTAAAACAGTCCTGAATCCGCAAGAAGAGGATTTCTTCGGCGTAGCTCAGTGAACCAAGAGATCATAAGGATGCTGAGGATATTTTCTTAGATGAATCACACGGACCAAAATGTAGAATAGTAATCCTGTAGGCCCCAGCAAAAAGGTGAAAACCAAGCATGGAAGCAGAATCCAACGGTTTATCTTCCGCTTATCTCCATCATTGCAAATCCACATGCCTGTAAATAAATCAAAAACGAGGTAGTGGATCCAGCCTGCCAAGACGGCTTCATCTTTCCCAAAAAGTAATTTAACATTGGCTAATGTGTCAAAACCTCCCTGTGAATCTCCCCCAACACCTTGAAGGATAAAGAAAAGGTAAAGGCAAGCCATGAAGACAAAAACTACAGAAAACAGAAAAGTGTAAACCCATCGTTTCTGGTATAAAACGAAAAGTAAAATCCAGCTCAGAAGGGCCGCTGAGTTTGCGATTGAAAAAATAAGTTCTAAGTCCATTTCAGAATAGTTAAAATTGAATTTACTAATATCTTTTTGGAAATCAGAAGCTTACTGCATTACTTTTTTTTCTGGAGCCTAGCAATATAGAATCCATCAAAGCCACTTTCATGAGCAAGAACTTTTTGATCTTCGATCAATTCAAAATCTTTTCCTGCCTCTGATGCTAAGAATTTTGCTACTTGATCTTGGTTTTCAGAAGGAAGAATACTGCAAGTCGCATAGACCATTTGGCCACCCGGCTTCACCATCGACGGGTAAGATTGTAGGATTTCCTGTTGAGTCTGTCGGACTTTTTCGATCGACTCTTCACTTAATTTCCATTTGGTGTCGGGATTTCTCCGAAGAACTCCCAGTCCAGAGCAGGGCACATCTAAGAGTAGTCTGTCGGCGGTATCTTTGAGTCGCTTGATGGTTTTTGAGCCTTCGATGACTTTACGCTCGATGATGGATACCCCATCTCTTCGAGCTCGAAGCTTAGTTTGCTGCAGTTTCCACTCCTCTACATCCATGGAAAGCACCTTACCTTTATTCTGCATCAAAGCAGCGAGATGAAGGGATTTGCCTCCTGCGCCTGCACAGGCATCGATTACGCGCATTCCAGGCTCTACTGCTAGT
>JAFMBQ010000561.1 GCA_017858365.1 Algoriphagus sp.
CGCTCCAAAAGTGCATCGGAGACTTTAGGTCTTCCATCCGGAAAACGTTCCCCCTTCCATTCCGGCGTGAGGGCTTTGATATACTCAGGAGAGGCGGCTACGCGCTGTGCATTTGATTCATTTCCAAAAATAAAAATGAAGCTGAAAGCCAGCAGAAAGCTGACTGATTTAATCTTTCGATAAGTTAATTTCATGGTTTATGAGTTAATTTTTAGATAGATAAGCTACTCCAAACAGTTAATCTTTTTCAGTTCCGGCCGTATGCCTTTTCCTGTCTTCCCACTTCTACACCTTCCTCTTTTGAACTCTTCACTTTAAACTTTTCACTCTAAATCCCCTCTCCTACTCAAAAAAAGGAACGCCCGGAGTAGCATATTTCCGCATCCCCTCCTCGTTAATTTCTACTCCCACACCAGGTTTTTCTGAAAGTGGGATATGCCCATCTATGGTCATTGGACCATCGAAAGTCACGATCTCCTTAAACATAGGATTGGTCTCGAAATAAATCTGCCACTCCATGATCATAAAATTTGGTACAGAAGCGCACACGTGACTGGAAGCCATGGCGCCGAGGTAGGAGGCCACCATATGCGGTGCAAAAGGAGTGTAATAAAGATTAGCTAAATTCGCAATCCGCTGTGCCTCACCCAGCCCGCCTGCCTTTTGGAGATCAGGCATGATAATATCCACTGCTCCGATCTCCAACAACCTTCGGAATCCATGCGCCAGATATAAGTTTTCTCCTGCGCAGATCGGTGTGCTGGTTTCTTGCGTGATATTTTTATAAGCCTCCACATTTTCAGCAGGAATCGGCTCCTCCAGCCACATCAATCCGAGATTTTCAAATCGCTTAGCAACGGCATGCCCCGTCACTGCATCATACTTACCGTGCATGTCTACGCAGATGTCAATCTTAGAACCTACGGCTTCTCTTGCAGCAGCCACTTGGTTGTACATTCGCTCGAGCTCGCCCGGACTGGCTGTCCAATTGTATGCATCGTATTTATTCGGGTCTTTTGCTTCATCGATATCAAATTTGACCGCTGTGAATCCCCGCTTGACGGCATCCAAGGCCGCATCGGCAAAATCCTGTGGAGTGGGTGAGCCATTTCTATAAAGTGCCGTATCACAATAGACCCGGATCTTATCTCGGAATTTGCCGCCCAAAAGTTGGTATACCGGTAATCCTAGCGCTTTGCCTGCCAAGTCCCAAAGGGCACTTTCTACAGCCGTAAGTACAGCGACAAACATTCCCGACTGGGCTCCTTCGAAAAAGCCAGATCTTCGGATGTCTTCGAAAAGACGATGAACATTCAGCGGACTCTTACCTTTGATTCTTTCTCCAAACATTTTCACCAAGTGATAAGTCCCAGGGGTAGCATCCACCCCTTCTCCACATCCCCAGACATCCTGATTTGTGTAGATTTTGACAAAAAGGCTATGCCCGTTTCTGATATAGCCACATTTGATTTCGGTGATTTTCAAATCACTGGGACTGGATAGTTTGGGAGTTTGGTCGATTGCTTTTTCAAATTGACTCCCAAAACTTGGAATCGCTGCCATACCTACTGCAGCGGTCAAAGCGCTTTTACTGAGGAATGACCTCCTTGAATTATATTTTGACATGGTTGATTGGGTTTAGAGTAACTTACCAAGTTCTGTTTTTCAGATATTCTTGGATTTGGCTTCTAGGAACAGGAAGTTCATCAATGTGTTGGTTGAGCCATTCGGAAAAATCTCGTTCGATCTCATCTGACCATCTTGTATCGATCTGTCCGGCAGTATATTTTCCTTCACGTATTCGCTCATGCCCAAACATATCCCGCAGACGCACAATCTCGGAAGTCACAACTACTTTCTCTGCCAAATGAGGAGGAATAAAGGAAACACCACCATCCCTTCCCAGCACTACATCTCCGGGCATGACAGTAACCTGACGAATTCGGGTGGGCTGATTGATTCCCACCAGCATGGTGTTGAGGTTACCTGGCTGGTTATGATGTGAGGGATGATAGCTTCCGAAGTAGGAAGTAAAGCCTCCAATTTCTCTCAAACCACTGATATCTCGTATGGCGCCGTCATAGACGATTCCATTTCCGGATTTGGCATAAATCGCATTCCCAACATTATCCCCTATCGTAGGTCCATTGGTATGAATCCCAAATTGATCAGCCACATAGACGTCACGCTTCACGAGCAAATCTACCGGCCAGGAATTTTGTCCTCTTTTACCAGCTGCTTTTCCCCGATCATCAATCGCATTGTGGACATCGGGTCTTCCTGGCATAAAAGTCGCCGTCACAGCTCTTCCTATAAGAAGACTATCTGGATTGATAATCTGCCATCCATCGGCATATTGATAGAAGTAGCCCTCATTTTTCATGACTGCCCAAGCTTCGTCGTGGGTGACCAATCGCATCCGATTGAGGATATCATCGGGCACTTTGGGTCTGCCGTCTTCAAATCGTTCCCCTTTCCACTCGCGGGTCAGGTAGATAAGTTCTTCTTTGGTAATCTGCTGAGCAAAAAGGTCGATGGTGCAAAAGCAAAAAGATAGAAGTAAGAAAATAGGTATAGTATTCTTCATTGAGCTGGATCGCTAGAAATTGAAAGAAAAAACGCAGGCTCTTTGGTGAGCCTGCGTCATATTTATTTATCCCACCATACTTTGGTAGCCAAGTCATCTGCTCCCTGAGCCGAAATGGCAGCATTTACTTTTTCCGCATTTACTGAGATCTCTGAGTTAGGATAAGTCAACCGATTTATAAAAGGAACCTCTCGACCTGGGAAAGGATTCGGTGCCAAAGCGGGGAAGCCGCTTCTTCGGAAATTGGCAAAAGCCTCCGGCCCATTCATCAAACTGGACACCCAGTATTGGGTGTTGATTTGATCTAAAGCAGTAACGGTTGAATAGGGATTAGCAACTAAATAGGCATCGACATCAGTAGCAGAAATAGTTATCGCAGGATCCACTGAAGTGAGTTGTTGCATATGTGCTCTGACACCAGAATTGTAGTAATCCGCTGCTGTGCCTGTGGTAATCCATCCTCGCTCTCTCGCTTCTGCTAATAAGAGTAAGGTTTGAGAACTGGTCACCAAGAAGGTCGGAGCTTGGATTTTTGC
>JAFMBQ010000562.1 GCA_017858365.1 Algoriphagus sp.
TTTTGCCTTGGCATATTGAATAGCGAAACTACCCACGCCACCAGAGCCTGCGTGAATAAGCACTCTATCATTTTCTTTGATTCCAGCATATTCCAAAGATTGTAAGGCAGTTAGTCCCGCTAAGGGTAAGCTTGCCGCTTCTTCGAAAGAGATATTTCCAGGTTTTTTTGAGACAGCAGCACTAGTGACCGCAACATATTCTGCTATTGTCCCCATTTGTTCTTGAGGAACTCTAGCATATACTAGGTCTCCAATCTCAAAGGCACTCACTTCATTTCCTTTTTCGACTACAATTCCACTTACATCATAGGCTACTGTACTTGGTAATTGGATAGGAAGTAGACCTTGCAGGTTGCCCAGGATGATAATTTTGTCAATTGGATTGATGGCAGCAGCCTTAACCTCAATCAGCACATCATTGGCATGAATTGTCGGTTTGCTGATTTCATTAAAGGCCAAACTGTCTTTAATCTGCCCGTATTTTATTAATTGTAACGCTTTCATTTTGTATCTATTTAGGTTGATACAAAAGTAGGGTGTCGCTTGCGGGAAAAAATTACCCTATGGTAAGAAAGCTATTTTTTTGCTTTTTCTACTCGGATGCGACTCAAGCTTTCTTGAGTGATACCTAAATAAGATGCAATGTGATAATTTCGAGTATACTGCTCTATATCTGGGTATTGCCTTAAAAATAAATCATATCTCTCTAAGGCAGTTAATTGGAGTTGATTCAAAATTCGCTGATGCAAACTAACTACGTGACGCTCTAAATTATGTCTTTGGTAAGATTCGAATTCAGGAAAGCGTGTGTGAATTTCATCCAATTCCTTCGCGTTAAATTCGATGATTCTCGAATCAGTCAAACATTCGACGGTTAGGGTAGCGAGTTCATCAGTGTGAATTGCGATGTAATCGCTAATCCACCAATTTTTAATTGCAAACTGTAAGGTGTGCTCTTTCCCATTTTTATCAATACAATAGGACCGCAAACAACCTGCTGTTACAAAAAATGTCTTCGTTACAGTTTGTCCTTGCCGGATTAAGATTTCCCACTTAGGAATTGCTTTTTCTTTTGAAATGGAATAAAGGAATTCTTTTGCTGCTAGGCTTAGGAGGATGCTACTTTCTATTTTGTCGAATAATTCTTTCAATTCGTAATGATCGGGTTAATGTGTCTGCTAATCTAAGATGTCTCTTGTTAATAGCACAAACCATCTACTTGTCTAGAAGATGGATAAATTAATGGTCAATATTAATCCTATTAATTTCAATGTGATGTTTTTCATTAGGTTTTCCACACCTATTAATTTTCACTTTAATTTTTTCCATTTCCAATCTAGATCTGGTTGAAAAAGTTTTTCATTCTCCTTCTAATTGCAATTTCCCCACTAAAAAACTCTTAGCCAGTATCCGATACAGGGGATAGTCCATAAAAAAACTCAATCGGAGGGATAATGTGCCCCCAAAAAGTTAGACACTTTTTTGGGGCACATTAATGATCGGGCTTTGTATTGGAAAGATAGGCTATCCGAATTAACGCGTGGTAAGAATAACCTCTCCCGGAGATTCAGTATTCCCCTCATCTTCCGCTGTAATAAAAATTGAGCTTGGTTTGGAGGAGCTCACTGTAAATAAGGATCCCATAAAGGCTTTAGAAAAGAAGCCAGTAAAGATTCGTAGCTGACCGATATTTTTGGTCTCATTTTCTTGGGTTGTCATCCAGACTACATAGGTTTCCTTAGGTGGAGTCAATTGGTCTGCAGGGACTAGGTGGGTTACTTCTATTTCTATCGTATGATTTTTATTTTTATCGCGATTTATTCTGATGGAGCCTTTGGCTTCAGGAACCATACTTGAACCCGAAAAAGTCATTTTTTTCGGACGATTGAGAAATGAATAGGCTGCGAGAGCAACTAACCCTAAGCCTAGCAATTTTGGAGTGAGCTGTATTTTTTTCATGGATTTGAGGTTAGGAATCAATGATAACTCAAAAATTAATATGTAAGTCCTCGGACTTAAAGAATTTAAAATTCCCCCAACCCACTTTTTTCCGATTTCAATCGGGATGGGAATCGCCTCAAATTAAGCTTGAAAGCGCTATTCTATGTCAGTGTGCCTACAATATTTTGGGTTCACAGAACATGCTACTAAAATTGGGCAAAACCTGAATCTTCGGTTCATCCGACATCCAGCCAGATAACCAAAGAAAATCAGTTTACCGGCATCAAGGGAGACGATCATATAAATTCATTTCAATAATTCTTATCGCGCCCCAGAATGGTTTCAACAGAATTTTTGAGTTTCTCTAAAGCACCTGTTAAAGCCGATTCTACGGTGTCTTCCTGACATGAAACAGCGATCGGTTGCTTGCCTTCGATTCTGGCTTCCAACAAGCATCGCATATCATTCACGCCACTTTTATTTCCGTTTTCGTCTGATAAATGAACTTCTACCCTGGTAATATGAGATTGAAATCGCTTTAAAGCGTCGGCTATTAAAGTAGAAAAATGCTCTTCCGATCTTTTATCTCCACTTATGGTTTTATCGGTATTGAATTGAATTATCATTTTTTATTTTTTTTAAGTTTAGTTTTCTTTTATCCTTTGTCTTCTTCTAAATCGTGGTGATTGTCTCCACCCAAACTGTAGTAATTATTTTCTTCATCCTCGCTGCCCACACTTTCTTGTTGATCATCCAATTCTGATCCCGGAACATCCAAATCGTCCCCAGACTTATCGTCTTGGAAATCTTTCTCATTCAATGAGCCTCTGTCCGCATTGGGGGTTTTGGTTTTCGAAGGGTCTTCAGGGTTTAAATTCATTTCCTTCTTTGCATTGGTGTAAATGTCTTCTGAAGGCGGATAGGGTGGATATCCTGGAAATGTAGACTCCTCACTATTTTTCTGAGGTACTTTACCCTCATGTGTTTTACTATATTCACGGACAAGCTCCTCCAGTGAATAATAGTAACTCTCAAGTCCTTTGGCAGTCACCTCATCTGTCCCAGAGTCTTTATAGGGTATTTCGGGGATGTATTTAGTTAGCTCGGGATATTTCTGATAATAGAGGTGTCCTTTTAATTGCATATATTTATAGCTTTTCAAACGCTCAAAA
>JAFMBQ010000055.1 GCA_017858365.1 Algoriphagus sp.
CACCGTTTTTTGTGATAAGATTATAAATCAGTTAGAATGGACTTCCTACGAGGGAAAAAATTACAGAATAGAATATGTTTTATGTTCGAAGGATTTTGAGGATTCTCAAAATTTCAGGAATAATATATCTTTTATTCCTAATGTTGGTGAATATTATCGCTCAGTCTTGGCACAAGACCAAATAGCAATGAAAAGGATTGTTGAAGCATATAAATTTGTTATAAGATCTCAAAATCTGGACTACATGGAAGCTGCTGAAATGATTGTTTCCAGTATTCAAAATATTCCCTACACATTGGTTATTGATGAACCTTGTCCTTATAGATTAGGTACAACCTTGTTTGATGGTGAATGCGAACCACTTGAAAATATGTCAGGCTGCTGTGGTAATGTCATGCCGATTGGATGCTATTCGCCTTTAGAATATGCCGCTAATTTGACAGGAGATTGCGATACCAGAGCAGTATTTGCTCATAGTATTTTAAAGGCTTTGAATTATGATGTTGCAATAATTGTGTCGCGAATGGAAGGGCATGCAATGATTGCATTGAATACTCCATTTATACCTGAAAATGGTAATGAAAGTGCTTACGTATCAGATCAACGACTAAATAAATATTATATGTGGGAGTTAACCTCAGTTTATCCATTCGGCATTGTTCACCCTAATACTCATCCTGTTTCCTGGGAAATTGTTCATAAATAAATTATCAATTATGTTAAAAGAAATTTTTGCTCTTTGCCTCATTCTTCTTTTTGGAATATTATACTTGTACACCTATTTTAAGGTTCAGAAAAGGTTTTTTGATAATATTTGGGAAACAAAGAATATTGCGACACTGCTCCTGTTTATAGCCTCAAATATTTCCGGAGGATTAAATCTTTTACAAATAAGTGATATGTCGGGTAATATGATTCAATTTTTTTTGAAAAGTGATATTTATCTTAAACCAATTGGTTATTTATTTTTATTTTTCCTTGGAATGTGGTGCTGGTCTTTTCTCTTGTTTAGATTGAGTTTTTATTTTGTTGGATTTCTAACCAAAGAGGATGAAACAGAACAAATAAAAAATAATAATCTGGAGATTAGTTTAATTCATTCCTTTGTTCTCTTATTTATTACTTTATTAAGTTCTAAATATATTGTGAAAATTGCTTCAACCTTTATTCCATATCCAGAATTTCCTTTTTAATTAATAAAAATTATTGCTTTCCAATGAAAGAAATGTCGAAATATATAATTTTTTTAGTTTTGTTTATAAAAGGTACATTTTTGATTGGACAAATTGGTCTGAATTATGTTTCGGATTATGAGGGAAATAAATACAAGACAGTTAAAATAGGTACCCAATATTGGTTGGCTGAAGATTTGATTACCAGTTTTTATCAAAATGGGGACGAAATTCCTAATTTTAAGGAAAATGATAAATGGAGTTCAACAAAAAATGGAGCTTGGTGCTTTTATAAGAACAATAGTTCACTATCGAAGACAAAACTTTATAATTGGTATGCTACAACTGATTCCAGGAAAATATGTCCAATAAATTGGAGAGTACCAACAGTAATGGACTGGTATAAGCTTGAATCTTTTTTGGGAGGT
The DNA here is from genome assembly GCA_017858365.1 of Algoriphagus sp. Taxonomy (GTDB): domain Bacteria; phylum Bacteroidota; class Bacteroidia; order Cytophagales; family Cyclobacteriaceae; genus Algoriphagus. The sequence goes on from JAFMBQ010000055.1 coordinate 1,601, forward strand.
TATAAAATGACTGCTGATAAACTTCGTAGGTCTGGAGATACTAATGCATTTAATAGTACATTAACGGGATATAGATATGAGGAAGGGGAGTTTTTTTCTTCTATAGAAAATTATGTAATGTATTGGACTTCAAATGAATATTACAAAGGCTATTCCAGGTCATTCTCCATGTTCAAGAATGATTCTCTCACTTATTTTACAACTCATAGTAATAATAATGGTATGGCAGTTCGATGTATTAAAAATTAGTCTTATTAATTTATTATTATGATGAGTCAAATAAAATGGTATAAAGGTAAGATTGAGGGTATTGCTTGTGTTAATAATATTAATGATGGAAACATTGATATAGAAATAAAAAATAATCATTCGGTTTCTATCTTAAATGGAAATTTTTTTATTGAAACAGAAATTCCATTTTTTAACGATTTAGATAGAGAGGAATTAATTTTAGTTACTGATAATTCTAATGTTAATATTAGCAACAAAAATATATTAAGCAATATTTCTGAAAATGAACATTGGATTATTAATCAAATATTTTTAAAAAATATTACTGATTCATCCAGAAATTTATTAAACAAAAAGATTTATTTTTATTTCAAATCAGAGGCTATTATTTCAATTAAGGAGGGTTATAATAAAATTACTACAAATGAATTTAAGAAGCCTATCGCTTATGGCACATCAATACCTCCTCCTAGAATATCAAATTTATATTGTGCCCGCTATTTAGCTATTTTTATAATAATTTTATTTCTTTTATTTTTATTTTATTATTTGTTTAACTACTTTAAAACAAAAAAATGTTGTGAAAGAGCAGCTGTTTTAATAGAGAAAGTTAAAGAATTAGAAAGCAATATTGATAAAGATTTAGAGAGAATTGAAACATTTAAATTTCAAAATATTGACAATGAACGACTAAATAGAGATAATGATTATGGAAATGCTTATTTAAGTATTTCTTTACTGTGGGATTCAGAAGATGATTTTGATTTAAGTCTTCAATTACCTTCAGGAAAGAGAATTTCAAGATTTGATGCTTCAAATCATTTCTCAGGCGATGTAAATTATATGCCTCCTTTTTCTGTAAAACCAATGGAAAAGATTAAATTCATAGACAAACCAGAAACAGGAATTTATAGAGTACTCTTAAATTTAAAACAAAAACGAAGTGAACAAAGAACTGTACCTTTTAAAATTCTAATTAATGTAAATGGACGTGTTAAGGAAATATATGATGATGAATCATTTTCTATTTTTAGTACCCGCCAGGTTTATAAATTCGTTTTGAAATAATTAGTTAAAATAGATGTAGCACTTTGAGAAATATTATTATTGGAGACGTTCATGGATGCCTGTTTGAACTTAAAGCTTTATTGGAGAGGTGTAATCTACGACGAACTGATAAGCTTTTTTTTATTGGTGATTTAATTGACAAAGGTCCTGATTCCGTTGGGGTTGTTAAATTTGTCTATAAACTTTCTAAAAGTTATAATGTCAGGTTAATTTTAGGAAATCATGAGGAAAAATTCTTAAGATACCTTCGAAATAAGAAACTAAATCCTAAGGCTCTCAAGGAGATGATTATTTCACCAGATTTTTTAACGCTTGAAGAGAATTTAACAACAGAAGAATTAAATTATCTACATCAAAGTAATTATTCCTTCAGAATTCCAGAGCTGAATGTTTTACTTTTACATGGTGGGTTGCCTGGTACGTGTAAATTAAAATTTGATGTTGATTACCGATATGATATTCACTCTCCCAAGGAATTTAAGTATTTGGACTTGATCACTAAAACAAGATACATTAACGAAAGGGGTGATTTTATTTCTTTAGGTATGGAAGATGAGGCTAGTTTATTTTGGGCCGATGTCTATGATGGGGAATTTGGAACTATACTATTTGGCCATCAACCTTTTTTTGAAGAAAAACCAATTCTCTATAATAATGCGATAGGAATTGATTTAGGCTGTGTTTTTGGTGGTAATTTGTTAGCCTATATAATAGATACAGATGGAGTGGGTTGGGAAAAAGTAAGGGCATTAAAAAATTATTTAATAAAATAGTTGTTTATGACAAGAGTTATTATACCATTTTCCACAACAGTTGTTTTACCTTTCAATATTAATTTTCAGGTAAATTCTACGGCAATTAATTTGAAGTCTAATAAATTTTTTAGAAATAAAATATTTGTTAAACTTAAAAATTATTTATTGGAAATTTCAAAGGATAACCATCGAAATTTTATAGATACTGCCAAGTATCATGATTACATTTCAAATTATCTTGGACCAAATAATGATGTCAGTTTTTTAGAAACCTTTATTATTAATTCAACAAAAATTAAAAGTAAGCTTAAAAACGAATTGCCACTGAATAGAATCATAAATAACGCTGATTTGAGTATAGGAGAAAATGAGCTAAAGGTTAATGGAGAAAGTATATTAGTTAATCTGCTGGATCCAATCATTATTCTAAATAAGGTAATTAATTTGGGTTATGTAGTTTTTAGATTTAGCTATTTTGTTGAGCGTGAAAACACTGTATTAGAAGAATCATTTAACCTAGAGGTAATTAAAAAATTGTCAGAGAATCCCTTCTTTAGATACTTTAAGGAAAATAATGATAAATATCTTGTTAATTTTAAGCAAGGTGATTTAAATTTTTCATTTAATTTAGACGAAATTAATAAGTTGATATTTGCTACTTTTTACAATGATATTGAATTTTATTTAAAAAAACCGGTCTTATTTTATTTTGGAAGTATTCCATTCAGCCAGATTCCGAATGACCAGTTTTATAAATTATTAAGAATTCCTCCAATAAAGGAAGATATAGGTTTGAATATAGAGGATCGGTCAAAGATTATTGAAGAACGGATCAAATGTATTAATATGGATGAAGGATCTATAGTATTAGATTACACAAAATCACAGGATGGAATAAAAGGTGTTTTTAATAAGTATTTTCCAGGATTTATTTTGGCCTTAAATCAAAGAGAAGTAATGATGAAGGTTACTAGAATAATATCTACTTTAAATAGTAGTGATATTGAGAGGAATAGGTCAAGAATTAGTGAAAAACTTGGTTCAATCAGAAAACTGATTCATATTTTACAATTAAAACAAATTTTTTATAATCTGAGTAACTATAATGAAATTTCAGTTTACTATAAAAGACTACAGGAAAGTTTTAATCTTGAACGATTATTAATGGATAACAAAGAGAGTATCGAATCTATACATGGTCTAATTGAATCAGAAAATACATTAAAGGATAAGAATAGAGATATAAATATTGGATTATTTGTTTTTATCATAACAATGATGGAAGGACTTAAAGTGACCATTGAAATAATTGAAGATAAACAGACGGAACATAATATTTATAAATTAATTTTTGGATCATTAATTATTTTTATCATTATTATAGTAAAGTGGAATTCAATTATTACAAGTATTTTAAACATCATAGATTTTGATTTTCTTACCAAAACAAGCACAAAGAAAGTCAATAATAAAAAGTAAGATATTACTTTTTGCCTTAATAATCAAAAATTTCATCTTTTTAATTCTATTAATATGCGTTTATTTTTTATTATATTCAGTTTTCTTGCATTTTTTCTGAGAGTGAATGGCCAAACTTCCAACAAAAGTACCTGTAATCTGAATATTACTTCTGTTATTACTAACTTAAGTTTTGGAGTAAATGTTGGTTATATCCTTAATCTTAAAAGCACATCAAATAAGTCGATTAATGCTGTTGAGTGGACTGCTCAATTCTACGATAATTTTGGAAAATTAATAGAATCAAGACCAGGTTCTTTTAATGCTACTTCCTTTATTGAGCCTATTCTGTCTGGGACTGAAAAGGTAATAGTCAGAACAAATAAGATTAATGGGGCAACTAAGGTTTTTGTCACCATTAATTAGGTTCATTTTGTAGATGGAATCGTGAGTCACTTATGGAGTTCACAGCAATTTATTACGTATCTAAAAAGTTTTTGTTTTTTAGGATCCTTGTTCGGCTATAAACATTCAGGTTTTTCAGTTCAGTGTTTAAAATATTAAATATCTATTTAAATATGCTTTAAGAAACTTTCTTTTAAGTATTAATCAATACCGGATTCCTTCCCTCATTCTACAACAATAATTTAAAAGCCCTTCCAAACATAATGAGTTTAAATAAAGAAATAAGCAAAGTGCTTCAATCTATGTCAGAAGAAGATAGAAGCTATGCAATAAACAATCAATTTGCCTACATCTACTCAAAGGCATATTTATTTCTTAAAATGGGCATGGACTTATATTTTAGACATGACTTTTTTTTAATAAGGAAAAGTTTCACATATAACAATGAGGACTTATTGGAAGTACTTCAAAGCGGCTGTAAGCAGATTGTGGAAGGGAAAGGATTTAGTGCTAATAATCCATTAGTGGATTTAGATGTATATGGATTTTATGACCTGATGCGTTTATTTCATTTCTCTAAAGGTGCCAGAAAGTCCAATGCACTAACTCACAATGGCGAAGATGGAATTTTAGACCAAATAACCTTTGAACATTTTATGGAAGCGGAAAGGATAGCTACCCTATTTAATTTTGTTTTTTATCCACATAAAGATAATAAGTGAAATCAGATAACGCAAAATACCTGGTATGTTGACCTATTTTAAAGCAATAGCATAATTTAGGTCATTTTTTTAAGAAAATTATTGCTTAATCACAAATAATAATATTAATGGAAGGTCATCCACACTTAAGCACACTTTTTATTTTATTTAATTCTGAAAATCAACCGTTTCGGAAGGTTCATCGTATGATTGATCTCTTTGAGAGTATCATTAAATATCATACAGCTATTATTATGTCTGAATATTTTAGAAGGAATAAAATCAGTGACAATGCTAAACGATTGTTTGTTAAATCTTTAGAAAGACCTTCACTGGGAATTTGGCAAAATATAAGTAGAATTCTTAAAAATGAGTTGGTAGCTATGAAGCATGATTGGATAATTCAATCATTTGAAGCAGCTTTCGTCACCTTAGAAGGGTTACTAAATCAAGAAGTTACCAATGCAATCACATTTCGAAATAAGTATGCACATGGGGCAACGCCTCCAGATAATGAATGTAGTGAGGATATAGATAAATTCCTTCCACTTTTAAATACGTTAATAAATTTTCAATGGCTTGCAAATACTGAAATTAGAGTTGATTCATTTGGAAAGGTATGGATTAATGACGTCAGAACTAATGAAGAAGGTCTGTGTCTATTTCCAATTCTTATTTATAGGTATAAGGAAGCTTTTCAATCTAATTTTTCATTTTATAATGATACCAAAAACAATTCATTGAATTCACTGAATTATCCATACTGTTATTTTTCCAAATATGATTCTGTTGAAAAAGCAGAATTTTACCAAGCAATTCCTTTGACAACCTGGAAAGATAATTTTAGTAAAAATCCATTCGATCAGCGAATTCAGGAATTAACGCATTCTTTTCAAGGAAGATTAGCGGAATTAGATGATTTAAAAAAATTTGTTTTCAATAATGAAAAGGGCTATGTTGTAGTGAATGGGAATCCGGGGATTGGAAAATCAACCCTTCTTGCAAAATTGTCACAGAATTTGAAAGAAGAGGATAAGAATAATTCTATTCACATAATTATATTTTTTATAAAAATTGATTCAGAGCCGTTTTATTTTCTGGAATATTTGATATTCTGGACGCGTAAAATTTTAGGTGAAAAGTATGTAGATGTAAGTCCTATGGTTTCTGATATGTTTCAACTAAAGGAAAACCTGGTAAATAATTTGCGGCAATGGACTAATTTTAGGAATGGAAAAAAACTTATTTTTATAATTGATGGGTTAGACGAGGGTATAGAAAATGGGCTTATAGATTTTTTACCCTTTACAGAAACTTTTGACGGTGTACTATTTATTTATGGTTCACGAAAATCTGGTCATCCTTCGCTTGAAAAATTATTTACCAATTTACCGCCTGAATTTTATCGATATATAAATCTCTCAGGTTTAACGAAAAAGGATATTCGGGCACTAATTTATGAGGTAGGTAATAAATACCTGATTGAAAAAGATAGTCAGTGGATTAATAGTATTGAAACAAGATCTGAAGGTAATCCACTTTATTTGAAATTACTCTGTAATGATCTTTTGAACCAGCTTATTGAAATTAACGCTGATACTTTGCCTGGTAATATTGAAGATTACTTTAACAGGATTATTAATCGTTTTGCCTATGCGAATGATGGTGATAAACTGCTTCTCGCACTATATACTTTTGCTGCTGCTAAGGATTATTTATCTATGTCTCATTTAAAATTCATTAATGATTTTAAGGATGACGCTTTAGTACATAGAATTAAAAACATGTTATTAGAGATTTTATATGAGAACCTAAATACAAAAGAAGTCAATGACTATCAATTATTCCATGAAAGTTTTCGTCAATTTCTAATAAAGGAAAATCAAACAGAAGTTAAACTAGCTTCAGACAGGATTATAGAATTTTGTTCCAATTGGAAACAATATGACGGTTTATGGGAACAATCTTATGCATTAAATTTTTATGTGGATCATTTAACTGAGAATAATAGTTTAAATTCACAAAGGCTAATCAATTTATTGAGAGACGATGATTATGTGAACCGTCAAAAAGAGGTATTTAATAACTATGAGCCTACGAAAAAACTCTATCGAAAGGCAGTTAGTTTTTTGAATTTTGAACATAATTTTGAAAAAATAGAAACTATATGCAAACTTATAAACTTAAGGAAAAAAGAATATCAGGAGGCTAAAGATATTTTTAAATTTCTTAGCAATGACTTAGATTTATTACTTTTAAGATTAAGAATATTGGATGGAGCTGGTAAACAAGATAAACAAAATTTATTTTTTATGTTTATGGTTTGTTTTATTGATTTGACCATCACCAATAGAAATTCCTTAAATACTGACGCTAAAAAAATTGAACAATTACTAAATTTATTTGATGAACTAATTCCAAATGACCATTCTATTTTTGATTGGAAAGATTTTTTCTCCGAAAAATTAATGTTTCTAATTGCTGATAATTTGAAAAATAAAAATATAGATTACACTATTTTATTTAATAAAACATCCTCTTTAGATGAAGATTGGCTTCTTACCATAGAGATGCTTACTGATAGTCAAACTGAATTATTAGTTAGCTTGTCTGAAAAATTTTCTGAAATTAAAGAAAACTTATCATTAGTTTTAGTAAAAAATGGAAAATATGATTTAGCTAAAGAAATAGCATTAAATTGTAATTATCCTTCTCAACCTATTGGTAAAATCATCCATTATTTAGCTGATAGAAACCCTATTCAAGCTAAGAATTTCATGGAAGTTTTACCTGGAAGCTTCTCTGTTATTTCTAGTTTGAAAATGTTAAGATATTATGATTCTAAAGGTGAAAGTAATAGTTCTATAAATCTTCTTGAATCAATAATTCAAAATTTGAAGGATAAACCTAATTCTGCGGATTATGCTTTTCTTTCTGTCTATTTTCAAGAAAGAGAAGAAATGGGTAAAAGAGATTCCTATTTTGAGAACTCCGTCAGTTTATTAAAAAATGAAGAAAATGATTTCTTCAGAAGTAATCTGATTGAAAAAGTCTTAGAACCTTTTATTGATCTTGAAAAGGAGGATGTGCTTACTGAACTCATAGATTCAATCGGGATTGATTTTTGGAAATATATAAATTATGAAAAATTTATTAATTCTTTACTTAGAAAAAATAAGTATAACATTGCTTTACATATAAATGAAAATTTAAATGATGAATTCCATAAAATAAGATTTTACGCATTCATTGCATTGAGCTATTTTAATTCAAGTCGATTTGATGAGGGGATGACCATATTGAATAAGTTAGAGGAAAGTGATAGACAAAAAAATTTATTATGGATTGCAAAAACAATGGCTGAAAATGGTTTGTGTGAGGAGGCTAAAAAGATATTGTCATATAAATTAACTGGTCAATTTGAAATGGATACCTGGTATAAATCCCTAGCAATAGGGTATGCCAAAGTAAATAAAAAAGAAAATTCAATAGAATGTTTAAAAAATATTAAGGAAAATTATATAATCCAGGGAGCAATAAAATTTATGTTAAATCATATTATATCTGAAAATCAATCTTATGACATTAAAGATTATATTTTAGACTGTTTTATTCAATTTGATTTTGATAATCAGGAAACAAAAAAAGATTTAGTAAAAAAATATAAAGTTCCCAATATTATACTAGAATCACAACCTGAAGAAAATTTAATAATTAATGAATTTACCTTTGATGAAATTATTGATGAATTTAATAATTCAGATATTGAAAGTAAGAGTGAAATATGGTTGAAATTTTTGAATATACCCATATCAGCTGACCAGCTGTTAATACTAAAAGATGTTCTGTTATTATATTTAGTTAGTATAAATGAAAGGAATCCAAGATTTTCTTATGTAATTCGGAAAATACTACCACTTTTTATTCTTAATGGACAGAAAGAATTTGCTTTTTATATTATTGAAAACTATATTTTAGAAAATGTTGAAAGGTTGCATTTATATTTAGACTTTTCTGCTGATTACATTTTTAATTTCAAAGAAATTTCAATTGAATTCCTCAATAAGGCAATCAGTGAAATTGAAATTATAGGGCATGAATACTCGGACTATCTAAAAAATAAGTTATATAATCAAACTTCGTTAGTATGTATAAAACACAAAAATTTTGAAGCAGGAGTAAATTATGCAAAACGCATAACTTTGGGAGAAAGCAGGAATGATTGCTGGAATAATATGGGTATATTTCTGATTAACAATGATTCATCTAATCAATTGTTAACGGTTATGAGTCTCATTCCTGAAGATGAAGTTATACAATTCAAAAAAGGAATTGTTGGTGGGTTAGATGTTGGAAAGACATCAAATGAAATGATTAACCTGCTTATACCCTTGATTCTTGAAAGTACAGAAATGTTAGATTTGCTTATGTTCAAATATGCGTTAAATAAAAAAATCAATAGTGAAAATAATGAAATATCAACTTTATTAAATAATAGTCTAAATCTTGAAGGTTTTTGGAATGAAGATGAACCAATAATTCCAAGAAAAATATTTGGTAATTATCATACATGGAGAGAATTAGTTATTGGTCATCAATATGCAGGTATTATTGAAGACCTTTATCAAAGAGTTGTCAATGGCACTTTATCTGAAGTTTCATTCAATGATTTAATAAATAGTTTAAACCTTAATCAGTAACCTTTTAAATGAATTAAAATGCCAATTTACGCATTAGGTGGTTTCATACAGGATGTAGCTCCTGATTATTGTGAGTTTGTTGCTATTTTCACAAGAAGTGGTTTTAATACTACAAGTTTAATTGTGAGTGAATTAAAAAATAAATTTCTTGTTTTACCTGAGAATGTAAACGAAGAAGAAATTAATTATGGTGAAATATGGAGATACAGGAGAGATACCTTATGGGAAATTAAACCATCTTTATCATTATGGAAATATTTATACGTTTTTACAAATTTAGGAAAATCGACAAGGGTTGAGACACTAAATGACATCAATGTTCTTATTAACAGGAGTCTTGATTGTGCCCGGTTGATGAATTGTAAATCAATTGGATATATAATTATAAGATCAAATAATCACACTGATGAGGAATGTGCTCAAAGGATGATTAACTCAATCAGAAACTGGGAGCAAATATTTAATTATAAGATAAACGTTTACCTTATTGATAGGGTAAATGGCTTTGCCCCGTTTGTATAGTTAATCAATGTTGTCCGGTAAACAAATTAAAAAACAGATGGCCAGTTATTGAATTGCATCGGTAATGTCTACTTTTGAGTTACGACTCAAAAAAGAAAAATAGGAATTTTAGCGGAAAGAAGATTTTTAATTAGCTATTAAATTTTATTGATAAAAGAAAATTCAGGCAAATAGCTAAAAAATGTGATGCAGAGCGCTATGTCAAAAAGTTTACAACTTAGCATCATTTTGGTTTAGCCCCCTAATTATCGGAATATAGTAATTATTTTTTTTCATAAATATAGAAATTGAATATTTATTGTTAGGACATAAAATTAAACCAAGTATATATGGCAAATAGATGTGATTGGTGCAAAGAAATTATTAAAGAAGATACTTCCTTTGGAAATCGTAATTTTTGTTCACCTAAATGTAAAAGTGAATATTATGAAAAAAATTCAAAAGAATATAAAAAAGATAAAATTGTCCAAGATTTTTGGCGATTATTATTCTTAATTTTTATCTTTTGGATAATTTACAAACAGTATTTCACCTCTAACTGATTAAAAGTTCATACGCACGAATAGGTATTTGTATTTATGAGTTATGAGTTTTTTGGGCCCCTATTTAAATGGGCAAATGGTGTAGGCTTTTCAACTGGTTTTATCACATTATTTTAAATGAATTGTTAATGCGGATTTCTAAATTTTTTCTCTACATTCTGTTTCTATTTATTATTATGGGTTGTGAACCAACTGAACCAACTGAAACGCGTGAAATTTTACATTTGCCGGAACCTTCAGAGTTTCATGGCTACTTTCAATGGTTTATTGAGATTTTCACACCGGACTTCTTAACTAATCCCGAAAGAGTTATACTTTTACTTTTATCCGTTGTTGTTTTTTCATCTGGTTTTGGAGTCATTAACTCTAATCGGCTAATGGCTTTATTTAATAAAGCTCAATTTAATTTTTTTCCTATTAAATGGCTTTTGAAATTAAATACACACTCCGGCTGGACTTTTGGTATAGTTATTTCTCTTATATTCCTTGTATTAGTAGTTGTTTTAATATTGCTTTTTATTGTAATTTTTTATTTTCTTACTTGGTTAATACCTTGGGTTACTTTTGTAGGTGCTATAATTTTAAATTTACTTATTACATTGGTTATTATAGTGGTTATTATAGGGGGTATTTTACGTGCTTTTGATTAATTCCTGCATAATTTTTAGATATGAATTTTACTATTTCTGCCTTTACTCATAATGGAACTTTTAGAAAGATTAACCAGGATCGAATTTTGGTGAATGGAAATCTTTTTGAAGCGGGTGTTTTTTTTATTGAAAATCAAGATTACTGTTCTTGTTTTGTTGCTGACGGTGTTGGTGGAAATCAAAGAGGTGAGTTTGCTTCTCAGTTTATTCTTGAAAAATTAAAGTCTAATATATGTTCTGATTTTAATGAGGTTCAAATAGAATTAGAAAAAATTAATTCCGAATTACTAATTATTTCAGCAAACGACTCCAACCTTAAAGGTACAGCCTCAACTCTTACTGGATTGTATATTGATGAGGCATCATTTTATATTTTCCATGTTGGTGATTCGCAGCTTTGGTTAAATAGAAATGATTTACTTTTTCAAGTCACGACTGATCAAGTACTAGATAAGAATATTTCTAATAGTCCTATTACTAGTTATTTCGGTGGATATGAAAATCTAATGAGACCTCAAATGAATATATTTCTTGCAGAAAGCGAACCTGATGACCTTTACATTTTATGTTCAGATGGCTTATTTAAGTCACTTGAGAATAATTATAAAAAAGAAAATTTTCAATCTGCCTTAGGTTATTTAAAATCCATAATTAATTCAGATCAATTATTGAATGAAAAAAATGATGAACTTTTAGAAAAGTGTTTATTAAATGGAGCGCCTGATAATATTAGTGTAGTTTTGATCCATAGAAGTCAATAATATGGTTGATAAAAAAAATAAGGCTGGTAATCTTTTGGTAGAAAATGAAAAAGTGGAAGATTCTAATCAAGTCATCTGAACAGAAAGTACTTTCAATGGGAGATACTAATGATCCAATAGGCATTAATCAAGGAGAAAAATTATTATCTAATTAAAGTTTCGTAGCAAATTAAGCTACATTTTTATTTGGACATTTTAAAAATTCAAAATGAATGTGCACTAAATTTTCAATGCTAATTCGTTTTACTTATCTGATTTAGCCGCTATAACTAAAGCTGTTTGACTACTTGTTATTGAGATTTAGAAAAAATTGTTGGAATAAAGGTTAGCACTTCAAAATGTAAAAAAAATCACTTTCATTTCCAATTAATATGTTCGATTGCTGTGGTTAATTACTTTTCCAATTTGCTCCATCGTTATACCCGTTTTACAAAGAAGCCATACATCGAGAATCAAGCATTTAAGACTACTTATATAAGTTTTATCTCTTTTAATTTTCGTAATTTTCAAAAATTGGTTGGAAAAAAAAGTCAAAATTTTACAACATTCAAACTATTCGGTCTTAAGGAAGTCATATATAATTTCTATACCATGTTTAAATTTAGATGCCTACTTGGGATATATCAACTGACTCATATTTTTTGCAACTCTGAAACTTTAATTAGGTCTTATGAATTTGAATGGTCAATTCTTTTACGTCAGAATTAAGGAAGCAGTTGGCCCACTTACTCTTGAGGAGTTACTTGGACAAAATATTTCTGCTAAAACCCTTATTTGGACAAAAGGAATGAAAAATTGGCAAATGATTGAATCTTTGCCTATTATTCTCTCTAAATTTGAGGAAAAAAAGATTCAACCACCAGTTTCAAAGTTGATTAATGAAAAAGACGAACCGGATACCGGAATATCTTCATTGGTAGACACTGATGAACCGGATACCGGAATATCTTCATTGGTAGACACTGATGAACCGACTACCGGAATATCTTCATTGGTAGACACTGATGTACCAACTACCGGAATATCTTCATTGGTAGACACTGATG
>JAFMBQ010000563.1 GCA_017858365.1 Algoriphagus sp.
CCAGTCCTTTGAAACATAAATTTAAACCTAGACACAGTTTAATGAACTATCCCACTTTAACTAGCTGCCATATTTCAGCATTCCATTTGGAATGGATCATTAAAAAGGTCCAAGTCTTTCGACTTGGACCTTTAATTTTTTGACCTTCGTGTCGCCTCCGCGAACTCAGTGGTTAAAAAAAATTATTCCACTGCTGCAAAAACCATCTGCCTGAATTTCCATCCGGTCTGATCTCCATTCCCTCCTTGGGTTTGTTTCATCAAGATTCCGATGGTTTTAGTAACTGGATCTGCAAAATATTGGGTATTGAAATAGCCACCCCAATCAAATGTTCCTACACTTCCTTCACCGCCTTTGGGGAAACCAAGTTCATTGACGATTCCGAAAGCGAGTCCGTAACTTTTCTGTCCTCCAGCTACTAGTTCTCCGACTTGATTGGACATGATGATTTGGATGGTTGTGGGGCTCAAAATTCTTTTCCCATTATAGACTCCCCCATTCAAATACATCTGAAGAAATTTAGCATAATCCTCAGCAGAGGATGAAAGTCCCGCTCCGCCGGAGAAAAAGGTTTTTGCTCCTGTCTTAGGATAATCTGGGTCATAGAAAGTAACTGGCATTGGCCGCCAAGCACCATTTGCAAATTGATGGACTGTTACCAATTTTTCTCCTTGGGCTTCATTCAAATAAAACCCAGTATTGGACATCCCTAAAGGCTGGAAAAGTCGAGTTTTCAAAAACTCATCGAATGGCATTCCTGATACGATCTCAATAAAATACCCCAAGACATCTAAGCCTTCTGAATAGGTGAATTTGGTACCTGGGTCATGATGGATCGGAAGCTTAGCAAGCTTTCTAATATTATCTCCAATCTTGACTGGCTCTGTGGTATAAAGGTCAATGATCCCAGCTTTTTGATAGATTATTTTCATACGCTCATCTCCATCAATCATTCCATATCCAATACCTGAAGTGTGAGTCAGCAAATCTTTAATAGTAATCTCACGTGAGGCAGGTCTGGTAGAATAAGTTGAGTCCGCATACCGAAATCCAGTCATCACCTGTGGATTTTTGAATTCGGGAATATACTTGGAGATCGGATCACTTAATTGAAACTTTCCCTCTTCCCAAAGCATCATGACTGCAGTGGAAGTAATGGCCTTTGTCTGTGAAGCAATTCTGAAAATTTGATCTTTTTCCATCTTTTGTTGGGAAGGAAGATCCGCAAAGCCTTTGGAAGATTGATAAACTATCTTGCCATTTTTGACAATCATCGCCACCAAACCAGGGACTTGGTTTGCATCAATAGCCTCATTCAGCATTTGATCAATCCGGTTGATTCGATCTTGAGAAATTCCCTTTTGAGGTGCACTTGTGGCTGGTGTTAAGACCTGAGCATGCAATCCGATTGACATCAAGATTGCAATACCTGCTAAAAATATTTTTTTCATAAGGTTTGGGTTTGTTGTCTTTCAAATTACGCAAAGCAAGTGAAAAAGACATAAAAAAAGCAGACTGGAAAAATCCAGCCTGCCGATTGCAAAAGTTTTGGGTGATTAATCAACTTTTACTTCAAAGTAGTACTCTGTCCCATCCTGGAACATTCCGAGCACTACAATTTCTTCTCCTGAGAGATCCTCTAAGACCTCAATCAATTGATCCGGTCCTTGAATCCTCACACGCCCATCACCTGTGATTATTGAGGTAACCACAAAACCTGGACGGGCACCAGCAGAACGCCACTTACCTCCTTGCACCGCGCCGATTACAGCACCTCCTGATAGTTTCAAACCATCTTTTACTTTAGGAGGAATCTCTTCGAATACTACTCCTTCAAATTCCGTGGTCTTTGGAATCACCTTTTTCACGATATCCGTATCTCCTGAAAAATTCTTCAAAGTAGCTTTCGACTTGATGGTTTTCCCATCGCGCAAATATTCAACTTCAACTTTGTCTCCAGGTCGTTTTCTTGCTACTATTTCTTGCAGATTTGCAACAGTATTGGTTTTTTTTCCATCTACACCAATGATGATGTCTCCCTCTTTTAGACCTGCTTCCGCACCTCCGCTATTTTCATTAACACCTCTTATATATACACCTTGATCTACTGAGAAATCTTTTCCTAGGTATTCACCGAGTTCAGGACTTATATCTATAATATTTACTCCAAGCAATCCTCGTTGAACAGTTCCGAATTCCATCAGGTCATTCATTACTTTTTTGACCAAGGTGCTAGGAACTGCAAATGAATAGCCACTGTAGCTGCCAGTTCGGGTAGCGATAGCGGTATTAATTCCGATCAATTCACCTGCAAGATTAACCAAAGCTCCTCCTGAGTTTCCAGGATTCACTACTGCATCTGTTTGAAGAAAAGACTCTACCTGAAGGTTATCTTCCACATCCCTTAGAATCCCAATATTTCGAGCTTTAGCGGAAATAATCCCTGCAGTTACCGTAGAGTTGAGGTCAAATGGATTTCCAACAGCAAGTACCCACTCACCAATTTGTGTATTATCAGAGTCCCCGAACTTCACAAATGGAAGACCTGTTGCATCGATTTTCAATAGTGCCAAATCAGTAGAGGGGTCTGTTCCGATGATTTTAGCTACGTAGCGCTTATTGTTTTCTAAAGAGATATCCACTTTGGTAGCTCCATCCACCACGTGGTTGTTAGTGACGATGTAGCCATCAGCAGAGATGATCACTCCAGAGCCTGAGCTCATTGGCATTCCTCTTTGAGAATCTTCTGATTCGCCTTCCTTGGGAGGCATTTGGAAAAATTCCTGCAGTGGATCTCTTTGACTTCTACCTGAATAGGAAACTGTGGTATTTACGTGCACTACCGCAGGTGTAGCTAAACTAGCTGCTGCCACGAAATTGATTCCATCAGGGATCGTAAAGTCTTTATTGCTCAATAAGCTGACAAAGCTCGCCTTTTGCTTTTCATCAAAATTAGTTGGTGCCTGAGACTGTATAAAGAAACTCACACCAGCTAAGGCTACTAAACCTCCTATCAATGAGGCAAGAAGCATTCCGAGAAAGAATTGTCCTTTTTTCATGTGTTTATAATTATTTTTTCACTTCATTTTTTGTCTTAATAGAAAGGG
>JAFMBQ010000564.1 GCA_017858365.1 Algoriphagus sp.
TCATTCTTTTTGCGAATGAATATATTGATGATGTGGAAGTCTATATATATAATCGGTGGGGAGAATTAATCTTCTATTGCCAGCATGATAACGTAGAGCCAAGGCAACCTTTCTGTCCTTGGGATGGTCAAGTTGGGGGAAATTTTGTTCCAAATGGAACATATGCCGTAGTGGTGAAGTTCACTAGTGAAGACCAAAACAAAACCGAATCAATCACCAAAGCGATTACAATTATTCAATAGTATGCTTATCCTTATTTCACCAGCGAAGACGCTGGACTATAGTATCCCGAGCTTTCAAAATCACACCTTACCCGACTTTCAGACTGAAACCAAGTCACTGATTGCAGTCCTAAAGAAAAAATCTGCAAAAGAGATTGGAAGCCTAATGGGGATTTCAGAAAACCTTGCCAATCTTAATGAAGAACGTTTCAAAACGTTTCAGCAAGAATTCAATTTTGAAAATTCCAAGCAAGCTTTACTAGCCTTCAAGGGAGATGTATATACTAAAATAGATGTGGACAACTATTCCGCGCTGGATTTTGAGTTTGCACAGAACCATCTCCGCATCCTTTCAGGGCTCTATGGTCTTTTAAAGCCTCTGGACTTGATTCAGCCCTATCGATTGGAAATGGGAACCCGGCTTGAAAACAAAAAAGGGAAAAACCTATATGAATTTTGGGATAAAAAAATTGCAAAAGCCATCAATTCTGCTGCAGAAGGTGCTCTAATAGTCAATCTGGCCTCCCAAGAATATTTCAAATCAGTAGATTTGAAGACAGTTAACAGTCCAGTTATTAACATTCATTTTAAGGAATTCAAAAATGAAGCCTATCAAGTCGTTGGCTTTTTTGCAAAGCAAGCAAGAGGACTGATGACTGATTTCGCAATCAAAAACAGAATTACTGATCCTATGATATTAAAGACTTTCAACCTCGAAGGTTATGAGTTTTCCGAATCATTGAGTAAGTCAAATGACTGGATATTTGTAAGATAATAAGCCAATCCTCTCAAGAGATCTTGGTAGAACTAACTTATTTAATTTTTTGGCAGCCTAGGAAATCGGTAATTTGGCATTCAATCTGTAACCCAGGTTATAAAAAATGCAATTAAAGCGCAACTCACTAGTGCGGAAAGTAAAACGTTATCCTATAATCATTGCTATAGGAATGGTATTTCTTTTATTTTTTTCTGGAGGAAAAATCCTTTCTAAATCGGTTCCATTTAATCTTTTTGATATTAATTCCAGTGCATTAATTCTACCCGAACTGACAGGTCCTGAATTCCTTTGTTTTTCATACGGGGGTAAAAGTGTTATTGGGGCATTTTCAGGAGGAGGAGAGCCCGATCTGGATGTTTATACTTGGAAAATATTTGCCCCAGATGGAAGTCTGATTTCCACCTTCAATGGAGGTGGATTACTTCAAGATATTAATTATACTTTTTCCTCCTCAGGAGCTCACAAGGTAGAGTTACAAGTAAAAAGGGGGA
The DNA here is from genome assembly GCA_017858365.1 of Algoriphagus sp. Classification (GTDB taxonomy): domain Bacteria; phylum Bacteroidota; class Bacteroidia; order Cytophagales; family Cyclobacteriaceae; genus Algoriphagus. The sequence continues at coordinate 1,491 of JAFMBQ010000564.1, forward strand.
TTATAGTTTTTCCAGCTCAGGTATTAAATGTGCGTGTGCAAGAAAGACCAATAGTTGCTTTGAATCCAAATTATTCCCTTTGTGGTACCGACCCATTAGAATTAGAAGCTATCTCTCCCAGCACACCTTTCTTTTCTGATTATGAGGTACAATGGCAAAACCAAAGCGGCGTAGTAATAGGCTCCAAAAATAAAATACAGATTACACAGCCTGGAAATTATACTGCTTCTGTTTTCATCAAAAACTCCAAGGGGAATCAAGAATGTTCAACAGTACTTACAACCCAAGTCGGAGATTCCAACAACGTAATTCTTCAATCAAGCAGCAATTCACTTTGTTCCAATCAATCAATTCAATTCACGACTAATCCATCTTCCAATGGAAACTGGTTTGTGAAAAAAGTTGGAAGCTCAATTGAAAAAGAATTGAACAAAAGTGTAGCTGCCATTACGCTTTCCCTTTCAAACCTTACTGAAGGTTTTGGAAGTTATGAAGTGATTTTTGAGGTAATTAATCCAGATGCGATAAATTGTTTAGTAAGGAAATCTCAGACGATAACCTTCAATCCTCAGCCAGATTTCATCCTATTAGATCCTGTACCTTCAAGTGGCTGCGATATAGCAGATGGAGGAATTGTAATTCAAGCCATTACTGCTATAGATTATATTTACATAAAAGAATCCAAAATATCAACTCCGCCATTAAGTCCTGGACAAACCTATACGATACCAGGAATCGAGTCTGGAGCCTATAACCTTATTTCAGTTTTAGGAAATTGCGAAAATTCCTATGCCTCTTTTGTTCCATTAGGAAATCCTCCACCTGAGTTAGAGTTCAACCTCGGTGTTATTAATGGGGAGACTTGTACCACAGACGGAAGGTTAAACGGAGATTTTTTAATTGACCTAATCAATGGGCCAGTGGATGGGATTTACCGAGTTTTAGACGAAAAAGGCGGGACGGTTACCGGTGAAACTTTCACAAATAGGTCTGAACTTTTTATTTCTGTCCCAGGTGGGAAATACGTTTTCGAACTTTCCAATTTAGATAGTTGCTCGCTCCCAATAGAAGAGTTTATAGAAATCCCAGGAAAGTTTCTTGTTGATTACTCCATTCCAGGAGATCTATTTATTTGTCAATCTGCTGAAATCACGCCTCAGTCAAACCAAAATTTAGAATACGAACTAATCTATCCGTCAGGAAAATCTGATCTCAAAAAGTCAAATGAGCCCTTTACAATTACTGAGCAGGGAGAGCACAAAATAATAGGGAGAAATCCAATAAATGACGATTTCTGCCCGGTATCAAGGCTTTTTGAAGTCACTTTAGTAGATCCTGTCGATTTCAATATTGTTTTAGTCCAAGAGGACTGTCTTGGAAACAGGACCTACCAAGCAGATATATTGGGGAGAGACACCACCACTGTCCTATTTACCTGGTTCAATGAAAAAGATGAAATCGTAGGGACGAGTCAATTTTTAAATCCTATCAGCACCGGTGAATTTAAGTTGGAAGTACAACCTTCGAATAGTTCAGCATGCCCTATTCCTCCAAAAAGTTTTATCATCAATGAACCAATACTAAGCATGGATGTGTCCCTAAGCGCGTCACAACT